>JABHNK010000068.1 GCA_018694295.1 Waddliaceae bacterium | reverse complement strand
GAACAACACAAAAGCGAATCCATTATGAGCGATTATTATGAAACCCTAGGTATTTCTCGCGACGCTTCTCCTGAGGAGATCAAGAAAGCGTACCGTAAGAAGGCGTTAAAATATCACCCAGACAAAAATTCTGGCGACGACAAAGCCGCTGGCCGTTTCAAGGAAATTTCTGAGGCTTATGAGGCTTTGAGTGACAGCAATAAGCGTGAACTCTACGATCGTTATGGCAAAGAAGGCCTGTCCGGCGCTGGAATGGGTGGCCATGCAGACTTCGGATCTATGGAAGATGCTCTTCGTACCTTTATGGGAGCTTTTGGTGATTTCGGCGGTGGGTCTATCTTCGATTCTTTATTTGGCTCTGCAGAAGCAGGACGTGGTGGTTCCTATGCACAGCAAGGGGCTAGCAAGAAAGTCGACGTCGCTGTCACCTTCGAAGAGGCAGCAAAAGGTGTAGAGAAGGAGATGGCGATATATAACCATGTTCTATGCGGAGAATGCAACGGAAGCGGAGCAGCATCACCACAGGCGATAAAAACATGCTCGAGGTGTGGCGGTTCCGGACAAGAGACACAACATCGTGGGTTTTTCAGCATGTCGGCGACATGCTCGCAGTGCGGCGGACGTGGAAAGACTATCACCGACGTATGCAAAAGCTGCAGAGGTAATGGCAAAGTCAAAGAAAAGCGTCATGTTAAGATAACTATCCCTTCCGGTGTCGACACCGGGATGCGCCTGAAGATGCGCGGATATGGCGACGTCGGCGAAGGCGGAGGCCCTAGCGGCGACCTGTATGTCTTCATACACGTTAAAGAACACAAACTATTCGAACGCCAAGGTGATGACGTCATACTATCTATGCCGCTAAGCTTCGCAGAAGTGGCTTTAGGATGTAAGAAAGACGTCCCTACAATACTAGGAGCAGAATACCGCCTGACGATACCAGAAGGTACACAGCCAGGAAAGGTGCTACGCATAAGAAACGAAGGATTCCCAAACGTCCACGGACAGGGCAAAGGCGATATGCTTGTAAAAGTCCTTGTCGAGACGCCTGTCAACCTTAATGACAAACAGAAAAATATCCTAAACGATTTCGAAAAACTCCGCGAGCCGCACAATACCCCTAAAAAAAAAGGGTTTGTCGAAACTGTAAAAGGTTTCTTTCAGCGATAATACGCTATATCGAAATGATAGCATCGAAGATACGCGCTCTTTTCAACGTAGCGGAGACAAGCTCATAAATGAGCTTTATAGACGATACTGCCCTTGACATAAAGACCTCAGTTTTAGACAATACTCTTTTTATATCATAGCAAAAAAATAGTATGTTATCATCATCATCATCATTACCTAAATCACCATCAAAATTATGTATAGTAGAATTTGCCTTAAGAAAAGCTCCAGAGGGTAAAGATGGGAAGTCATCAGATAAAGTGGTTGGTAATATTCGAGGGCGTGATGTAAAAGTATCTAAAAGCCAAAAAAAAAGTACAGGAAAAATATTTAGAAGTTGCACAAATAGAGAAGGTGCACCTGCCTCTAGAGGCAAAACGTCACCAAAATATGTGTATATCAAAGCAAGTCGCAAAACTTGCGAAGAATGGAGGCCTTTTGTGAATTCTCCTGATTATTGGCCGTTTGTGAAAGTCATCCGTTGTGAGCAAGAACGTCAACACGCGCGGTTCCAGGACCAACGACGCCGAGTTTCTTCGCAGCACCGTAAGACAAGTCGATAATTCTTCCTTTTACGAAAGGACCCCTATCGTTGATGCGTACCACCAAAGTCTTTCCGTTGTCGAGGTTCTTAACGGTGACATATGTCCCCAACGGCAAGGTCTTATGCGCCGCCGATATCCCATACATATTATAAGTCTCACCATTGGCGGTCTTCCTGCCATGGAACTTCTTGCCATACCATGACGCCAAGCCGCGCTCACGATACCCACGAGCATAAGGAAGAGGCTGGTACCACTTCCCTGAGATCTTATAAGGTTTGGGATAGTTAGGACGTGACGAAGTCCTGAACATAGAACATCCACATACTGTGAATAGTAGCGACAAAAAAAGTATAAAACAGGTGTTCTTTTTCATTTATTAAAGCAGGGGTCTACAATTCTATCGGTGTGGGGTCATAATATTTTAGATGCATAGTGTCGTCGGAATAATTCGTGACATCACGCCCGCCATGAGAACATCCTACAAGCATCACCATCCCAACAATAATAATACCAATTCTCAATAAAAACTTCACAAATTCATCCTCATCTTTTTGCGTAGAATTTTGCGCTCGATCTTGCTAACACACCAACACTTCATAAACATCCCTTTTCATTGATCATTGATCATTGATCATTGATAATTGATAACTGATCTACGGTATTATCAACGGCGTTCCCACCTTTATATTGTCTTTGTCGACGACCATGTCTTTGTTGGCATCGTATATCGCCTCCCACTCTTGGATGGTGCCGTAGTATTGCAATGATATCTTCGTAAGAGTCTCGCCTTCGGAGACGAGGTGTATACGCGTTATCGCGCTTTTGTCGATGTTGTTGTCCCACGATGACACATCGTACTCTTCTTCGACGTATGACACCGGTGCCTGCGCAGTAGCTTTAGGGGCGGGGGTTTGTTGTTTTAGGGTGTCGTAGTCTTTCTTTATCTTGTCGAGTTCTAGGTACATCTCTTTGCGCGCTTTGTCGATGCCTTTCAGAGACGTTTTCTGCATGGTAAGCTCTTTCTCTAGCTCCGCAAGATCGTGGGCTTTGGCGTCGAGGGCTTTCTTCTGAAGAGAATACTCTTGCTGTATTGTCTGTAGAGCGATGATCTTATCGCTGAGGACTTTGTTCTCCTGTAGAAGAGATAGGACTTTCTGCTCGAAAGATGCTTTCTCGTTGGTATGTAGGGATGTTTCTTTTTCGAGAAGGGCTTTACTCGTCGACAGCTCTTTTTCTAGAGATATTTTTACGTCAGCATGTCTCTCTTCGAAGAGGGCTTTCGTCATAGCAAGCTCTTTTTCTAGGGTGGCTTTTGCTGCCGACATAACACTATGAAGGTCTTGAGCTTCTAGGATAGAAGTATTGGCTTTCATCCTCTTGGAGCGTTCGTCTTCGAGTTCCTGCTCTAGGGCGGAACGTAGCGACATCTCTTTCGATATCGTACGCTGTTGCGACTCCTTAGAATCTTCGAGCTCTTCGATTCTTTGTCGATATTCTTCGTCTTTAGCAGCAAGGTCGGCGATGGCGTTTTCGCCGTTCTTAAGCTCTTCTATCTGCGATTGCGCCTTGTCTAAAGCACTTTGCAGAGAATTTCTCATCTCAGCGTCTTGGTCGAGCTTTTTCTTGGAGCGGGAGAAGTCGTCGGAGAGGTCTTTGTAACGCATCGCAAGCTTTTTAAGAGTGCCCTTGGCTTCGTCGAGAGTGCTTTTCTGCTCCTGACGCAACGCTATCTCTTTGTCTAAAGCCTCTTGAAGGGCAGGGTCTTGGAAGGAGACAGAAGCTTCAGAAGCCTCCGAAGACATCTTCTCGAGCTCTCCGCGAGCCTTGACAAGAGCGACTTCTTTCTCGTTATTGCTGCTGGCGAGGTCTTTAACGGACTCCTGTAGCTCCTTACGCAGAGCGATCTCTTTGTTTAAAGAAGAAGTCAAAGAGCCTTTCTCTTTTTGGTGCTGTTCTAAAAGTTCTACATTAGAGCCTTTAGATTTTGCCATGATGAGAAGCTTGTCGGTGATGTCTTTCTTCTTGGAATATTTCTCGGCGAGCATGAAAAGCTTGTTCTCCCTGTCGGAAAGAAGAGACTTCAGATTCTTTAGATCTTCGCCGAGGACTTCGATGCGCTGTGATTTCTCGGCAAGAGTGCCTTCAAGGGCGGCGATATCGTCTCCAGTAGTGGCAGAACCTTCGACGCTGGTAATATCGCTAGAAGCATCCTGAATATCAGCAATAGAATTGCTAAGTAACTTTATCTGCTCCTTATTATCGGAGAGCTCCTGCTCCAACGATGTACGGTCGGCGTTCATCTGTGCGATTAGAGCCTTCTTATTATGAAGATCCTTAGTAGTATCGAATAATACCTTACGCAAACCCGTCGTAGGAGAACGCCCTATGGCGTCTTTTAAATTATCAATATGAGCCTTCTGCTTTTCGAACTTCTTGCTGAGATAGTCGACCTTCTTAACTAAAAGAGCATTGTCATTGTCGAGGTCGTCGATGACGATAGCATCGCTGGCATCGGCAAGATACTCGGCTTCATAGTCGGCGATAGCAAGAGCAGGAGGCGTGCCATAAGGCGCCGTGTCTCTGCTCATAACAAACCACGTAGCACAACCAACAATAGCAAGACTTACGGCGACAGTAGTGACGACGGTAGGGAACATGCCACGCCATGAAGGACGACGTGCGGCAACAGGAGATGATGACGGCATGCGCCGTGGCTGCTGGGGAACTTCGTCAGGCTCTATGTCATCGACCATGTCTAAGGCCATATCAAAATCTATGTCTGGCATGACGATGCTCTCTTCGATAACAGAATGACGGGGAGGCGCAGGAACGTCTTCTGTTATAGTATGGGGGCGTTCTTCGAAAGAAAGAGGGTGGATGTGAGGCGCTATGACAAGGGCGTTCATACTATGACCACGAGACTTTTTCTTCGCCTTGTCAAGGGCTTTGCCGCCATGGGCATCGCCGATGTTGGCGAGGTCTTCCTTAGAAAGATGCTCGCCAAGACCATAAGATACCGCGACAAAATTCCCGACATCACAGGCAGGAATACGACGTATGTATACCTTGATATTATCGTCAAGACCAAGGATGTTGCGGAGAGCGTCGTGTCGTTCTTTAGTAGATAAACGCGGACGTAGATTCGTGGCATGCGTGTCAAGGAACGCAAGAGAAGCAACGCCATCATTGACATCATAAAGCCTGCAATCACCAAGACCAGCGATGATGATCTCTTCGTTAGAAGATATGTCGAAGTCCGACGACACACCATAAGTCTTAGCAAGGGCGATGATAAGACCAGAAACCGCGACCTTGCCATCACCGAAAGTGTGACGTACCGCTTCATTGCCGGCTTCGAAGGCGGCAATAAGAGCTTTCTCGTCGAGAGGGGAGTCGCCATAAGAGATAAGATGCTGGTTTATCGCAGTAGTAGCGATGGCAGCAGCATGGGAACCTTTCAGCGAAGATTCATAATCCCCACCATCAGAACGACATACACCGTCGCAGAAGATGACGAAAGGGTTGTCGTTGTCTAAAACTTGAAGTATCCCAGAATCTTTGGAATCTCTAGAAAAAAAAGGAAGATCTTTGTTGCTCATTATGATGTCCTATAACTATTTTTTTCACTACCTCTTTATAGATAAAATACGACAAAAAGACAAACATAATCCCGCTTTCTTTGAAATTTAACGCATGATTGCCGGACTGTATGCGGAGCCCAAACTTTTAGTTTGCCATTTGCCAATTATATTTTACAGCTTAGTCTTCTCAAGACCAGCCTCTATAAAGTTGAGGGTCAAAGACTTAGCGAAGAAATGCTGTCGTGGAGCTGTTTTCAGCCACAAAAAAAACCTGACCCCACAATTATATTCTGTGAATTTTCTTGACTTCTTCAACTATTTATTATATCATTAAATTAGGTAGAGAATTAAAAAGTTAACATAAAAGATAAAAGAGAGGACTTAAAAATGGCAACATCATTACCAGGATCAGAATCAACACCACCAACAGGCGCAGCACAGCCTGGCACACCGTCAGAACCTACTCCTCTATATGAAGTTACCTGCAATATAGGCAATGGAGAGCATACAATTTCGGAATTTGAAGCGTTAGCATCGGCTGAAGGCAAAGAAGGAATAGCAAAATTAATTACAGAAGTTCGAGTTGCTGCTCATACAATTATGGAGGCAGTAAAAGAAATTGAGTCAGGCCATAAAGAAATAGGAAGAACTGTTTTTGGAGAAGAAGAATATACATTCACCGCTAGCAATTTAAGTGAAAGCAAGACGACAGAACATGTTGACGTAAAAGAAGAGTTCGCAAAAAAAGTTGAAGCAATGAACGACGCGAAAATAAAAATAGAAGGGCTGTTTGAAAAATTATTAAAGATCAAGGAGAAGGCGGAGCCAGCTAAAGAAGAAGGTGCTTCACCTACAGTAGCAGACACAGCAGAAGCAGCTACGCAAAAAACGGGTTCGAATGTCACTATTACTACACCGTCAACGTCACAACGAAAAAGAAAATTAGATGAAGAAACAGATAATCCCGAGGTTAAACGAAGAAAGACAGAAGAATCAGTATACAAAGAATGTGAAAAAGACTTCGAAGAAATAAAAAAACGACTAATAGAAAAAAAAAGAGATTTAAAAACGGCACAAAGTCTTTCAAATCAGGCGGAGAGAGACTTTAGAAGAGGCTTTGGTTTAATAAAACAAAAACTAGCTCTGTTATCTGATGTTGATAAAACAGGAACAAACACACTAAGAGACAGAGCAGACGCACTAAGAGACAGAATAGATTTAGTTATAGAAGAAATAGGCCCAGCAACGAAAAGACAAAGCAAAAAGCCAAGTTAACATTAGAGCATTACATATCATATTCTTTGTAAACGATAAATTGAACCTGTGTTATCATGTATATCGACCTTTTCAGATAGTTTTTGACGCTTTTCAGCTATTTTTATGTGGTCTTTAGGGTCGTGTGTATATGTTTTTGTTTTTTCTAGTGCTAAAATAGCAAGCCTTTTTGTGGGTATAATCGTTTCGTCCATTGTTTCCCTGATATATGTAGTGTCATGGTCAATTTCATTTATAACAGATTTTATATAAACGTTTGATAAACTCTCAAACAGAAGTTTCAATTTATTATCTTCGATAATTTCAGCATATTCTCTTTTAGCCAAAAACTTAACGGGTTTTTTTTCATCATCTTCTTCTATGTCTACAAGAAGCTTATATTTATTAGCTGCATCGTCTAAAAGATCGCTTACAACCCCGTATTTAAAATCTTCGGATTTATCGTCTGTAACATTATCGGCAGCAAATATATAAGAATCTCCATCTCTTAAGATTTTATCAAATTCAAAACGTTTTAAGCCTTTTTGAGCAGCTTTATTAATGCTAGCATAGGTCGTTTTGCTTCTTGGACTAACCTGTTTCCAGCCTGAAAGCTTAGCTTTAGCTCTGTCTTCCAGAATTTTAACCGCTTTCTTTATACCCTCTTCAGATAATGTCGGGGCAGAAAAACAAAACGCGTCCACAAATTTTTTAACCTTGTCAGGCGTGTCAAGATCAGAAGCCTTATTATCAAACAAACCTTCCTCTGAAGTTTCGTCTGTCGGCGGTGCAAGTACAGACTCTGCCGGTGGGGCTAAAGGCGGTTCTTGATAAACTACAGAAGGCGGCGGTGCAGTAGGAGCTTCGTCTGCCTCATCAGCTTGAAAATAAACGGGAACGTCACTACTCTGTCTCTGTCCTGTAGGATTAGGGAAACCAGTCATAACAAAAACCTCTTGTTTTTAAGTGTTTATAACAAACTATAATATTACATGTTATATTATTTATTACTACTATTGTACAGGTTTTGTTTTTTATTGTCACTGATAAAAAGATCTTTTTTGTTTTTATTGTTATGATTTAGAGTCGGTTAACAACTTGAAGTTATGAAAAACACAAAGAATGACTAGCAATGACCAGCAACGACTAAAAATGAAGGCGTGTCGGGGTCAGGCCTGCGTAACTGCATTCATGAACATTAAATCTTAATTTTGTTTTTCTCAATATCCTGATATTAATGTAGTTATAATCACCGCGCAGTATTATCGCATTCTTATATATTCCTTTTTTAATATACTTATGAACATTGTTTTTTGGTATGGGTCATGCATAACATCAGTTAATAATTTTATTACTTAAACTATAGACTTCCACTCACCCAGAAGAAAATCGCGCACTCTTTTTTCTAGTTTCTGGACAAGAACTCTAACAGTGGCTTCTTTGTTGCATTTTTTCTCAATATCGGTAGCGGCTCGGCTCAATGTTGTTGAATTACGCCCAAAACGTTCTGCTAATTGTTCCAACGACACATATGGTAAACGCCTCGCGAGCAAAGCTATCATCCCACGCGTTTGTGCAGCAGCATTATTTCTTACAGTGAAATATAATGACTCCTTTTTGACATCTAGGTTTTTACACGTTTCGTCAATCATATGTTCAATAAGACATTCAACATCGACTTTATAAGGTAGGTGCATCTTGTTCTTCTTGAAGATGCGCTCGGCGAAATCATCCTCACCCAAAATGGCCCCTTGATGTGTTCCTGTATCGAATGCCTTTAGCGTAGTATTTATATCTTCATCCTTCATAAAAGCATCATAGCCTCCTTGGGCTAGAGCATCATCGTGATGGAAACGGGCGAGGACAACAGACGTTGTCAACCACGAAATATTGTTGACTCCCATATAACACTGATGACTGCTCCAAGGATATACGATGGCATCATCTACAAGAGCAGCACGTATGGGATTGCGATGAATATATCGTACCAACATCAATAAGTACCCTCGTTCGTCGACGACAAGTGAACGGAATCGGCCCTGAAACAAGTGACCGACACGCCCATGTTTTTTATTTTGGTATCGCGTATAGCGGAAAGAGAGGTTTTGTAATATCTTTGAAAGAGGTATTTCACCAACTTGAATAAGAAGGTGAACGTGGTTTGTCATCAGGCAAAAAGCGTGGATACGGTGACCGAAACGCTCGACGCCTTCTTGTAACAACAAATAAAAACGGTAACGGTCTTCGTTAGAAAAGAAAATATTTTGTCCTCCGTTACCTCGTAGCATGACATGATAAAAAAATCCAGGAATGTGAATACGTCGTTTGCGTGCCATAATATCTCCAAAGAATTATGTTTATAAGTACATTAAAAAAAGAAATATATATAAACAAGGAAATATTATGCTACAACCGTAACTGTATTAATATTAAGATATTAAGAATGGGCGGTGTTAAAACTTAAAGTCTGGGAATGCAGTTACGCAGGCCTGACCCCCTGACCCCAGGCCTGACCCCCTGACCCTCATAAGAAGACGCCCCTTTTATTTAGACTGAAAAAGTTTTATCTCTTCCTTTCCTTTTTTTTGTAATATCGAACCAGATAACATCTACAAATTTTGACCCCATTTTCTAACTTTCCGCCCAATCTTTAAATGCTTG
>JABHNK010000067.1 GCA_018694295.1 Waddliaceae bacterium | reverse complement strand
TCCCCCAGCCAGATTGTTTTCTTTCTCTGTGTTCTCTGTGCCTCTGTGGTAGAAAATCTTATTATGAAATTCTTCTATCCGTTATTTATAATCTCTATGGTAGAATCAATTGTTACCCCAAAATGGCATGTTTTGAACCGTGCCAAAATAAGACTTTACAATAATAGGCGATATCGTGTATAATATATTCATTGTTAACCATTTACGTCTCGAGGCTGGAGCTGCTATTTAGCATTTATAGCTATTGTAATTAAGTTGCTTTTAAGTATTAATTATAGTATAATAGATGTAAATTAATTTTTAAAATTAGTAAAAGAGATATAATAAAACATTTAACAAGGAATTATAATATGAAAAAGTTTATTAAAAAGCTTTCAGCTGTTTGTGCAGTGTTAGCAGTAGTTGTTATGACAACAAGTTTTGCTTCGATCATTAAGGGAACGGACCAGACAATAACATTTGAGAGTAATATTGATGGAGCAGAAGTTTATATTGATGGCCTGCTATTTGGTAAGACACCTTTTGCCGTTAATTTGAAGAAAAACAAATATAGCTCCATTATGGTTAAGAAAGATGGTTATGCCACTCAAACTTTACCATTAAATAAGAATTTTGATCCAGTTACTCTTCTAGATTTTTTCTGGGATTACAGTACTACAGACTTAATTACCGGTGCTGCTTTCGAATATGAGCCAAACAAGCTTTTCTTCAACCTAGAAAAAGAAAGCAAAAAGTGAACTTTTAATTATGGTAAGACTGACAGCGATAGCCAACAGGACTTAACGTCTTTCATCGTTAGAGAATACTATAAGGTCAAGCAGGACAAAAACAGCGAAGAGATGAGAACTTTGCTTTATTTGCTCAATGCTGAGTATGGCGCCTCTAAAGTTAATGAAGACAAAGTTCTAGAGTGGTTGTCAAAGTCGAAAGATCCTATAGAGTTCCTAAAGAGGACAAAGGACTTATCTTAAATTAAAAAGTATGTTACAAGATAAAAGTACAACTTGCATTAGGCAGGTTGTACTTTTTTTTATGTAATAGGTCGCATATCGGGTTTAAAATGATTAAAAATGTTGTTAAGCTTTCTTTTCTGTTTTTCATAGGGCTGCTGTTGTTATCGCGTCCTCTCTGTGGGGAACAAGATATTCAGAACATAGAAGAGTGGGAAAACCTTCTACATTTTTCCGATGACGAAAGTAGGATCACCTCAGACAGCTTTTTTCTTCATGAGAATGGCGCAGAAGACCCGGCATCTGAGCTATACGCAACCGTTGACCTTTTAAATTCTAAAGACGGAGAAACAATCGCTGCCAACTATCCCGCGAGATATCTTTGGCTGCAGGAGCAAGGATACTCAGTACCGACATTTGACCTTGAGCGTTTTGCTGAACTTAATGATTACGTCGAAGCGTTCCATAAAGACTCTTTATATCTTGTCTTCGCCTCGGAACAGATCGATACTCCTGCCTCTTCCTTTGGTCATATGCTCCTCGTTTTTTCTGGCGATGACAGCCCGATGCTGGCGGCAGACACCATTCACTTCGCTGCGGAAACCGAAATCGCTGGTGATAATTTTTTCAAATACTCTTTCAATGGCCTGGCAGGAAATTACGATAGCTATTTTTTCAGGACGCCCTTTTTTATAATAAAGAACACTTATAATCTAGAAGGACAGCGAGACCTGCATTTTTACAAGCTTGACCTCGATAGCGAAAGAATAACCTTTTTGATATATCACCTTTATGAATTGCGCAAAGCTAAGTATAGATACTACTTCCTTACCGAAAATTGTGCGTACCAAATAGATGCGCTTTTAAAGGTTGCATACGGACCCGCAGCGAACAGCCGTAACTATTATTTTCCCGTTGTGCCTATGGATATTCTAGGCGAATACCAAAAGAATATCTCTGAACAATTTGTCTTCCAGGCAACGCTAAAACGTGCGCAGAGTTTATTTGAAGAGATGTCGACGCAAGAAAAAGCTATATATACAGCAGTAGAAAGAGAAGACCTGAAATTAAGTGACGACCTCCCCGATAAAGTTAAAGAGGTCCTTAATATAGAAGCAGAATATCAGTTCCGACGTTTTGGTAATGTATCGAAAAATTATGACGAGACGATAAGTTTACAGTTTCCACATACTTTTTATAGCCCCCCGACACTGCCACCTTCGACGGGAAATAATAAGCATACATTTGGTTTAGGAGCATACAAAGACAAAAATTATGAAGGGCTTGTATTAGGATATCAACTTATCGGTAGAGATATATATGAGCTACAACATGACAAAATACAAGAGTCCGACATTGCTTTTTTTGATATCAAGGTAAAGCTTAGAGATTATAGAGAATTGTACCTTCAGCAGCTTGACCTGGTAAGGACTAAAGCGGTATGTAATAGAGGCAGACTGTCTTCTCCAGCGGTTTGGTCTGCAAACCTTGGCATAAACCGACAAAATCTCTCTAACAGGGCAGCAGGGAACTTTAGTCTGGCAATAGGGATGGGATATGGTTCTGACAAGATTGGACTGTGCTGTTTGGCAGGGATGGGCATACAGAATACCGCTCGAGAGGGGAACGTTTATATAAACCCTTCAATAGACCTACTTTTTTATCCTAGCACAACAATAAAAACCGGCGTTTCTGCTCTGAAAAAATATTGTTCGCATGGCACCTATAGCGAAGCACGTATATTCGCCTTGCATTCCATAAACGGCTTCTCGATAATAGCAGAATGTTCGTTGTCGAATTCTAATGTCATAGGAAATTCTTTTAGCTTAGGCTTGAGATTTTAACCCGCGATTGCGATCTGTAAGCGATTAAATTAAAAAGTAAATTTTTACAATGATTTTTGGTATGGTTAATTTTGCCAAACAACTAAATATAAAGAGGAAGAAGATGAAGCCGAAGTTTATAGCAGCATACCTTGTGGATACTAGCACGAAAGAAGAACCACTATATCTTCTTATAAGGAGATCTCCGAAGGACTATCTTCCTGGTATATGGCAGACGGTGACAGGAAAAGTAGAGGATGACGAAAATGTCAAAGACGCGACGTTTCGTGAGATACAAGAAGAGACAGGGATAGAATGCTTGGAACTTTATAATGTCGATGTAACGATGTTTTATGAGCAACACAAAGACAGCATAGCATTCAGTGCGAATTTCTGCGGCTACGTAGATAGCAATAATCCAGTTGTCCTTTCCGAGAACGAACACGACAAATTTATATGGGCGACATTTGAAGAGGCAAAAGCTTTGTTGGCATTCCCTTCGCAGAAAGAAAGCCTATCCTTTATTCATTCGTATTTTGTTCTTCAAAAGCCAGATTCGGTCAATAGGATTATACCCATGATTACCACCTAATCTCGCCAACCACAATACTTTAGCAATTCATCTGCTTATTTACATGCCTCGCCCAGCTCTAAAGAGCTGCGCTTCGATATGTAAAATCAACATCTAAATCACTAAAATGCCGTGGTAGACAGGATTAGGTGGCAATCATGGGTTATACGAGAAGAACAAGCCTGACCCCAATTTGACCTCATTATTAGCTTAGGTTGATGCATATGGGGAGAACACCTCTTAATTTGTAATCATTTTTTTAGATTTTAGCTAGACAAAAACATGTCAATGTTACAATATAGTGTTGTATTAAAACAACAAAGTGTTGTGAATATTTAGAGGGGATTATATTATGTCGAATTTTCTTAAGCTTTTTTCAAGTGCTGCACTGGCAGAGATTCTTGGTCTTTTTTTTATGAATCCGGAAGAAGAGTTTTATCAGTCAATTATTGTTAAGCGTAGCGGGAAAGCTTTGATGCAGGTGCAACGCAACCTCAAACGTTTAGAAGAGGCAGGCTTGATCACTTCAGAGCGCAAAGGGCATATGATTTATTATAAGGCAGATCGCATGCATCCTGCCTTTGAAGACCTTAAGAGCATTTTCTTAAAAACTATTCTTGTTGGGGATTATTTGAAAGAGGCTTTACAAGCCTTTGAAAAGAAGATTAATTTTGCATTCATTTATGGTTCTGTGGCTTCACACAAAGAAAATGTAGGCAGTGACATCGATTTATTTATCATTGGAGAGCTTGCCATGCGGGAGCTGTCAAACGTAATTGTTCCATTCTCAAAAAAAATAAAAAGAGAAATGAATGTTATGATATTTCGAGATAAAGAGTTTAAGGAAAGAGTTGCCAAAAAAGAGAATTTCTTTGTGGAAGTAATTAAAAAGCCGAAAATTTGGCTTATAGGAGGGCAAAATGGATTTAAAAACTTTATTGGATAAAGGAATATTAAAAAATCATCAGACATCGGCTGATGAAATTATGAAAATGTTTAAGATGGTGAAAAGAGATATTGGTGATGCAAGTCTTAAAGGTTTGTCAACAGATCGTCGATTTACAACGGCTTATGAAGCTGCTTTGACTTTGGCAACGGTTATACTGCGAATTTCCGGTTATAGGACTGGTCCTATGTCCGGTCATCACAAGAATACTTTTGCAATATTACCTGAACTTGTTGGTTCTGATTTGGAAGATTACAGCAATTATTTTGAAGCATGTCGAATGAAACGAAATATGAGTGAGTATACGAGTAGTGGTGAAATTTCTAAGAGTGAAGCGGATGAGATTCTACATGAGGTTCAGATGTTTGAAACTCTTGTGAAAAATTGGATAAATGAACATTATTCTGATTTTAAAAATGTTTGGCTATTGGAATAATATAAAGGGGCCGGACCCCCATATGCATCAACCTAAGCTAAAGTAAGGCATTGATACTCAGTAGAAAAGGCTTCGTGCATCACCCGGACACGGCAGTGCCCCCTCTCGACGTTGTCGTAATAGTAAGATTGTATCTTTACGTTTACTATAGGAAAAACAAAGAAAGGAAGTACAATCAACGACAATGGCGACAGCTGTGCGTCCGCTGCGCGCGCTCTGCGCAGTGGGTGCTCTCTGTGTGCTCTGTGGCTATGTGGTAAAAAAATCGGTAGCGCGTAACATCAGTAATTAAACACTGGTCACTGATAATGGCGGCATCAGGAGTGATCCACCAGCGACCTATACCTCATGTTTTAACCCGTGATTGCGACCTATCCTTTACCATAGAATTTTTGCAGTGGTACAGATACGAAGACGAAAGACGAGCGAATGTTAAAACATTCGCGAGGATAGAAGCAAAGTAGATGTGCTGCTGCAAAAAGAGATATGGTGAAGCAAGACGGGGATAATAAACGGAAATAAAAACAATAAGGAACAAAAAGACTTAAGATGCTTGTCTTCAGACAATTAAAGCTTCTTTCTTGAGCTCTTAAAAAAGAAAAAAGACCTTGTTTCCTATAGCATCCATAGTGTCAGGCAATCTGGCTTATTTTACTCCTCGCGAATAGTTACAACTATCCGCTTGTCGTGCACTGAGCCATCTTACCTAACTCTATGGCGCTAAAGGAAAGATAGGTCGCAATCACGGGTTTAATATGCCAAACCACAGCTCGTCGTGGTATTTGTTATCGATTTTTTTTGACTCGCGTAGTGTGCCCTCTAAGACAAAGCCGCTTTTCATTAACACCTTCTGCGATGCAATGTTGCCGCTATATAGCGAGGCGTCGATTCTATGTAATTTCAGCGTCTGAAATCCGAACTCTAGCACCTTGGCAACGGCTTCCGTCATAAACCCTCGTCCCCAGAATTTTTTGCCGAGCCAGTAGCCTATTTCGGCTTTTTGATTTTTTTTGTCTACATTCATTAATGAAATAACGCCTATCAATTTGTCGTCAAAGGCAATGGCGAAAGCATATGATTTCTCGCTTTTCATCTCGCGATGCGCTTTGGCTATCCACTTTTCAGCGCCATCTTTGGGATAGGGATAAGGGATATTGCTCGTCCAAAGTACAATGTCTTTGTCATTGATATTGTCATACACGTCTTTGGCATCAGACCTGCGCAACGACCGTAACGTCACACTACTGTCACCATCCTTTTCTTCATACCGCATAACACAACCTCCTACGTAATATCGTTGTAAATATTATACTACGCCTTTGACAAAAGTTCACGGAAATTGTGCCAATCGCAGATCAAAGAAAAAATTTACCATATCCGCAACAGGAACCTTTACAATAATGAGATTTTAGTATATAATTCTTTACTTATTAAACACTTAGGTTAAAAAACATATGAAAATTGGCGGGAGTTGCAACACAGTGCCTTACGTTGACAGCGGCGCGGTGACGATGACGTCATCCGTCGATGTAGCTCCACGCCCTGTTAGCTGCGAGGCTTCCGCTAAAGCCGACGCAAAGGCACGAGAGGTATTGCAGAAACCGGCGCCACAACCAAGGCCCCTAGCCGGAAGAAAGATAAAACAGCGTGCTGTCTCACCAGTGCCATACACAATAAACCGCCACGCTTTGTCTAAAGTACAAAAGAATCGGAGGCTTCAAGAGCTTAACCGTAAACTGTCGACGACGCTAAGCACAAAGATTTCTGAAGAAAAGCGTCGCCTTCTAGAGTTCGACAAGATCGAGCTCCCTAAAGAATCTCTTATATCGGAAGACATCACTGTAGGTGTTTTCTTGCAGGTTTTAAAGAACAACCTATCACGACATAAATGTAATTATGATGCCAGGATATGCGGCTCCGGAGCGACGGCGGCGATTTTTGAAAAGACGAATCCGAAAGATATCTCCGATATCGATATAGCATACTATATCAAAAAAGACGACGGACGACAATCTTGTTCTTTCGATACCATCAAAGAATGTTTTATCGATAGCTTATACGCATGTGTCGACAAAAATAAATTCCCAAAAGGTTTCGATGAGGATAGAATAAAAATAATCCTGCAAGAAGAATATCTTAGCAATTATATGCGTTCGGACAAGGATGCAGCGAAAGACTGGATGCTTATCGGCGTCGGAGATCTCGAGCTGCGCTTCGCAAGAAATGCCCCCGCCAATGAAGTCGATTGTACGGCAGCATCGTTTCAAGTGGACCTTTGGGGGGATAATTACTACTGTCTCGACGATGACGAAGTTCTCGCAACACGTCATTACCATGAGGGGACTGTCATGATCAGAAACCCGGCGGTTGTAGGGCTTCCGCGTATTTTGAGGCGCCTCGCCAAGCCTTCGTGCAGAAAATATAACCCGAAGCGTCTGGCAGAGGGCCTGCAAAGAAAATATAATGTCCAAGAGCTGTCGGATATCATGCGAAATCATCTGTTAGAAGACGCCGGCGACATAAACAAAAAAATAAAAAATTGCATAAAAATAATGACGGAGCTGCTGGCACAAGACGAGAGTCTCGATAGTGCGTATTTATTCAGCAATATAGCAGAGACGCTCGGAAAAATTTTGAAAATACAGGCAGAGACACCACACGACGCCGTCATTAATTTGTTGAAAAAGTTATACAAAAAAAAACGCTTCGACGTCATAGAAGCTTTTGTCACGGCAGCCGACGACTTTGGGTTTCTGGAAGAAAAAGCTTTGTGGGAACAGGTCATATTAACATGTGTTCGGATGGGCAATAAAAATATCATAATAAAAGCTTACGAGATCCTAGAAAAAAGGCTTCCTGACATGCCGTCAAGCAAGGCGATCGTTGCTATAAGTGCCGCCATGATTAAAGTTGGCAGAAAAAAACAAGCGGTAGCTCTGGCGAAGCATCTCGACGATAAAGCCTTCGAGACATATTCTCCGCCTGTCGTTGCTATCCTAAGAGCTCGTCTGCAACAAGCGACGTCGGCAAAAGAAATAATATCTATAGCGCGTAAAAGCGAGTTGTTTGGAAAAAAGGCGTCTCGTTTGCATGCTAAAGCGATAAATAAGATGAAAGAAGTACGGGCCTTTGAAAAATACGACGACGTCGTTACATTCCATGAAATGCTCCGCCGAGCCGACATCATAAAAAAAGTTAGAGAAAATAAAAGGCTGTTATATGGAAAAATCATCAGAGGGTACGTCAGCACCGCTGAGCAGTCTGCCGAAGAAGCTATAGAGGCATTGCCCGCCCCCTTTAAAGAACGCGAATTTTTCAACGAGAAAGAATTGGACGGCTTCCGCGATTATATTGTAAGGAAGTGGAAGTTGGCGACATCGGAAAGATCGCGTCGAGAAATCGAATCCTTTTCGCGGGCGGTCTCTGATGCCCCTGCCGACAGCAAAACAACAGTACTTAAGTCGTCCGTCGCAGTACAAACATCTCCAAGGTCCAAGCCACCACTACCCGTTGTAGAAAAGACGTCTTTTGAAAAGGTTAAAGAATTTTGTTCTTGCGAAGGAGGGGCGGATATAAAAGAGCTTGTAGCGATGCTTGAGATCTGGTTGGGTATGGAAAAAGGGTCCCAGCGACCTTCCAGGGATCAGCGCCGTGATCTTGCTACGGCGATGGTGAGGAAATTTATATCGTATTTTTCGATAAGCAAACCTTTGCGTAAAAGAAGATGGATAATATCGCCGATAACGTCATGGAAAATTCGTAATATAAGAATTAAAGAAAACAATATGGCAAGAGAATTTTATGAGACTCTTCCGGAGGACTTTTTCAGGAACATAAAAACTGAGCTGAGAGGTTTGCAATACGTCCGGAAGCGCAGAGGAAGGCGCGATGCATATCTTTTTCCTATCACGATCTTATTACTCCTCATCGTTATGCGAAAAATTCCTTTTGATCCCGTTGTTTTAAAGGGTACACAATACGAAGCGATATATCCCAAAAGATTCAAAAGACAAGTAGCGATAATTGAACGTAACAAAAAAGCGGGCGTGAAGGTGCGGTGATGGAGTCATGCCTGACACCATCACAATAAAACACCTTATCGATGATTTATGCCTTTTTGATATCCTCGGAAATTTCTTCAATCATTCCTGCCTCCACAGCCTGCATAAGCAGACCCATGTCACCCTCTTCTTCTTCTGGGCCAAAGCCTACCCCCTTTTTATTTCGCTGGCAAGCGTGATCCTAGACATTCTTGTTATTATTCATCTTCATCATCGCCTTGGAAGATGCTGTCGAAAAAACCCTTCCCTCCTTCTAGCAAAGAACCTCCAGCATCTTTTATTGCTCCTTGTAAAGCTTTGGCTGAATTCCCTAATGTTTCGGCGCCATCTTTAAAGAGAGGGTTTGCAGACACGACAGCTTCTTGAAGGCTTTCTGCGATAGCAGCAACGACTTCCTGGATAGCCATTGTAATAGAGGCACCATCAGAATCTTTGCCGATATCATTCATCTCGATCGTTGGCAGGGGAGTCGTAAGAGCTTTCCCCTGGAGGAAGACGGCGCTGAGGTGTACTTTGCCCTCGGCAAGGATAAAATGATCTATTACAACTTTTTTAGAAGAACCCTCACTTTTTTGTTGCGGCTCCTCATTTTCTTCTTTCTCGCTTCCTGAAGATATATTGTTTATTAAAGTGCTTATGTTGCTGCCAGAAGTCAGCCCCTGCTCATACGTTATCTGAGGGGCAATGATAGCTATCTCTTGGATGACGATTTCGTTGGAAAACAGAGAGGAAAGCTTGATGTTAAAAGTAATCTCATCGCAAGAGAAAGCGTATTCGGTTTTGAATGCCTCGGGGTTCCCCACAACGAAATTCTTGATAGTACCTTTCCCAGAAAGAGGGGAAAGCCTGACGCTTCCCAAAGAAACAGAAGTTTTTGTGAAATGTGGCGCTGCGGCTTCGACGCTTATTTTGACAATCTGACCGAGAAAGAGCTGCATGAAAATGATAAGTACTATAAAACACGCCGCTAAGCCGACACCAATAGATTTTAATTTGTGAGCCATGACAAAACTTTTCAATTCATCGGACATGACAAAATGTTTCAACTTATTGAACACGGCGAAAAATTTCAATTTATTAGATATTACAAAGCTTTTTAATTTATTGAACATGACAAACCCCACTTAGTTGCAATTTTTTCTAGTATGTTTTTCAACATAGAAAAAAATCTTTTATAAAGCAATTTTTATTATCGTGACATCTCCAGACTTGCGTTGTTGCCTTTTTTTTACTGTCTAAGGCCAGACCTGACCCCAACACAAGCAGTATTAAAATCAGCAATACTATCCTTAAAATCACGGAAATTAGACTTAAAAGTCGTAATGCTAGCACTAAGATCACAACCAGCTTTATCAAGAGCATAAAAACAAGCAGCAACAGCATCAACATTAGCATCAAGAGCATCAGCACTAGCAGTAATACGAGCATTAACAGCCGCAGTTCTAGCACCAAGATCACCACAAGGATCACCAAAAGCATCAAGACTGACTAGACTAACCTTAAAAGCCGCAGTGCTAGCAACAAGAGCATCAACACTAGCATCAAGAGCATCAGAACTAGCAGCAACACGAGCATTAATAGTCGCAGTGCTAGCACTAGCACCAAGATCACCACCAGGATCAACAAAAACAGTTTCTGGTAGTTCTGGTTGTGTTTGTGAAGGTTCTCTTGCTGTTGATGAAATATCCATAATTAATAATCCTTTACTAGCGGTGTCAGGCGTGCAATGTTGCAATCTTGTATATCAAAAGATTGCACCATTGCACGCCTGACACCCTTACAATCAACGACAATGGCGTCCGCTGCGCGCTCTGCGCAGTGGGTGCTCTCTGTGTAACTCCGTGTCTCCATGGTAAAATCCTGTAGAGCAAAACGCCAGTGATGGCAAGCTAAAAATACTGAAATAAAGAATATTAGCGCTTAGGTTGATGCATATGGGTTTAAACGATATAGCTTAGTAATTTCTTTTGACCGCGCAAGGTGAAGCGGATCGTCTTCGTCACTGGCCTTGGCATGTTCCGGTCGAGTTTCAAGACACTCAATGATTTTCAACCCTGCTTGTGTGATGAGGGACTCCACCTCAAGCGGTTCACGTAAGCCCAGGTGTTCGGCTAAATCAGAAAGAATCAGCCAGACCTCACCATTATCGGCTAAATGCTCGCGAACGCCGTTTAAAAACCCTTTTAGCATTAGGCTATTTTCGTCGTACACGGCGTGTTCAATTCTTGAGGTGGGGCGTGCTGGCACCCACGGAGGATTACAAACAATAAGCTCAGCAGTCCCTAGCGGAAAAAGATCCGTATTGATAACTTCAACTTGTTTTGTATAGCCCAAGCGAGAGATGTTCTTGCGTGCACAAGCCAATGCGCGTGGGTCCAAATCGGTTGCGATGATTTTTTTGACTCCACGCTTTGCCAAAATGGCGGCGATGACGCCGGTGCCGGTGCCGATATCAAAAGCACAAGTGAGGCGAGCGGGGAGTGGGGCTTTATTAATAAGATCGAGATACTCGCCACGGACGGGAGAGAAAATTCCGTAATGCGGATGAATTTTGTCGTCGAGGGCGGCGATAAACACGCCTTTTTTTCGCCACTCATGAGCGCCAATGTATCCTAGAAGCTCGCGCAGACTCACAACAAAGGCGCCAGGCGATACACCAGCATCTGCGGGCTCTAAGGCTTCGCTGATGGCCTGCCGAGCATCAGGAGCACGACTTAAATTAAGTTTGTAATCAGCTTCAACACAAATGAGCAGCCGTGAAAGTATCCGCGCACGATGCGCCTGTGATTGTCGATGCCGATGAAAGAGTTCGCTTAGCGACAGCGAGCTTGCGTTGGATTTTTTGTGTATTGATTTATCAATTCGACGCTGTACGGCCTGCAAGAGTTGTTTGGCATTTTGAAAGTCGCCTCTATAAATAAATGCAGCACCCTCGCTGGCTTTCCGATAAAAATCGTCTGCTTTAAGGCGATCATCCGCCAGTAATATTTTTTTAGGCATTGAGAAATCAGACCCCGTGACCCAATCTCGGGTCTCAGTTTGGCCATTTTCTGTCCATGTGAGTTTACGTTCCATAGTTACCTTTATTTTTTAATCTGTATTTTACTGATGTAATCTTTCTTCCCAATCTCGACGCCGTTATTTCGCAGAAATATGGCACGGTTCAAAACATGCCATTTTGGGATAACAGTTGATTCTACCATAGAGCGCATAAATAGCGGATAGAAGAATTTCGGAATAGGACTTTCTACCACAGAGGCACGGAGGACACAGAGAAAGAAAACAATCTGGCTGGGGGCTACTCCCCCAGACCCCCGTTTTTCAGTGACCAGTGAATAGTGTGATAACTGATAACTGATAACTGAACATTGAATATGCCCATAGCCCGCCCCAGCTCTCTCTCTGTGTTCTCCGTGTCTCTGTGGTGAAAAATCCTATTCTTATTCCGAACCCCGAACTTTTTAGGAAGCTTCACCTTCGCAAACTCTATCATCTGTTATCCCACTTTGAACCAGGCCAGAAATAGAATGCGCTGTCATGACATGAAAAAGGGAAGGTCCTTGCATTAGGCACAATGCACCGACGATATTGGCTATCAAACTTCGATCATCTTACCGGCTCTGTCTCAGTAGCTGAACAGATCTCTAATAGCGAAGGTCTT
Organism: Waddliaceae bacterium; assembly: GCA_018694295.1. NCBI lineage: Bacteria > Pseudomonadati > Chlamydiota > Chlamydiia > Parachlamydiales > Waddliaceae > Waddliaceae bacterium. Next base: position 679 of record JABHNK010000067.1, on the reverse strand, counting down.
GCCACTGGCGGCGTTGAGAGCATTGCAAATTTTCTGCTGTACATGAGGCGTCAGACGGCGCCCCTTGCAGGCGCGAGAGACCATCTTGAACGTGATGTTTTCTGTGGACGCAGATACCAGATCACCCGCAGCGAGCTTATGCTCGGCGATGATGCCAGCAATTGGCTGTTCGCCAAGATTTTTTTCTACAGGATTATCATTCATGGCGTGATCCATTGGTTGCCGGCAGGGTATGAGTTTTTTGTAATACTATCATAGGCAATAATGGGGTCATGCCTGCGTAACTGCATTCACGAACATTAAGTTTCACAACTGACCTTACGCGCTACTCTCACTTTATTGGCGTGCTACAAGGGCGATCTGCTACATATTTCTCCTCGCCCAGCTCTTCTGAGCTTGGTTCGTCGGAATACTTACATCTCATCCCTTTCGCTACGTCACTAAAGCAAGACTAGCGCGTAACATCAGTTAACAACGTGGATATCAATATACCTAGTACTACACCCAAAGAATAATGTTCATAAGCGTATTAAAAAAGGGCACGGTTCAAAACATGCCATTTTGGGATAACAGTTGATTCTACCATAGAGCTCATAAATAGCGGATAGAAGAATTTCAGAATAGGAATTTTCTACCACAGAGAACACAGAGGGCACAGAGAGAAAAGCGGCTGGGCTAG
>JABHNK010000066.1 GCA_018694295.1 Waddliaceae bacterium | reverse complement strand
CTTGGAGAGGGCAGGGTCCCTCTCCAAAAGTAAGATTGGCTTAGGCTTAAAGAGAGAGTTCGACGAGTTTTGTTGTGACGCCATCGAGGAGTTCGAGTTTTCGTGAGAGCTCATCTTTTTTATCTTTATCGCCGACGAGTTCTAGTATGATGAGTCCGCTTTCGGAGCAGTCGTCCAAGACGCCGTCGTGGATGCCAAGGCGTGTCTTTATAAGGCATCCCCAGTCGGTGAGGATTGTCTGTACTGTCGACGCTGCTTCTTTTCTTTTGTCGACCATTATGGTCAATAGTGTTTTTTCCATGGTATTACTCCTGTATTTCGAAGAATTCTTTGCCGACGAAACATTCCGGGCATACCCACTCGTCGGGGATCGACTCGAAAGGTGTGCCTTTTGGGACGTCATTGTCGGGGTCGCCGATTTCAGGGTCGTAGATATATTGACATACTGTGCATATATATTTTTTCATGGTATTTACTCCTGTAATAGGGTTGATGCTTGTTGTTTGAAGGCCTCGAGATCTTCGTCGCCAGGGACGTATTGTATCTTTAAACCTTTTATAGGGACTTCACAGCCGCACTCTTTGAGGACGGCTTCGATCTGTTGTATACTCTGCCCGCCCCAGCCATACGATCCGAAGGCTATAGCTTTACGAGGGGTCTTTGGGGATAGACCTTTGAGGTATGTAAGGAATCCTGCCATCGTCGGTAGCATGCCGTTGTTTAGCGTAGGAGATCCTACACAGATATATTTTGCGGCGAGGACGTCGGTCATGACATCGGAAATGTGGGTGTCGGTGAGATTGTAGACAGTATAGGAGATATCGTTTTCTTCGAAGAGCTTAGCAAGGACTTCTGCCATATGTTTCGTCGACTGCCACATCGTGTCATATACTATTACAGCGCGCTCTTCGAGAGCGTCCGACGCCCACTTCTTGTATAGGCCTACGATGTCGGCGACATGATCTTTCCAGACGATGCCATGACTCGGAGCTATTATTTCGATAGGAAGCCCTGAGAGGTCGTCTAGGAGCTTGGAAACCGGGGAGCCGAAAGGCATGACGATGTTGGAATAATACTTTGCAGCCTCTCTTTCGACGATGTCCCATGAGACGTCGACATCGAAACGTTCCGAGGTGGCGATATGCTGACCGAAGGCGTCATTGGGAAGAAGTAGCTTGTCTTCGGGGATATATGTCACCATAGAATCAGGCCAGTGGACCATTGGCGCCAAAGTGAACTGCAGGGTGCGCTTTCCTAGAGAAAGGGAATCGCCGCTATTGACAACATGAGTAGGCCATTCTTTTTTATAATGATGTTTAAGGCCTTTTTTTCCGTTGGGAGACGTCACGACGGTAGCGTTTTTCGCTATAGACATAACATGAGGAAGAGCACCAGAATGGTCCATCTCGACGTGGTTGACGACGACATAGTCGATGGCGGCAGGGTCGACGATAGCAGACACCCGCTCAAGAAGTTCGTCGGCGAAAGGAGCCTTTACTGTGTCAACGAGGGTGATCTTATCATCGACGATAAGGTACGCATTATATGTAGAACCTCGCTGCGTACGATATCCGTGAAAATTCCTCAAATCCCAGTCGATAGCACCTACCCAGTAGATGCCAGGAACGATTTCTATTGTATCCATTGTATAGTCCTCAAAGAAACGATATATATCAGATATGCTTATTTTTTATCTAAATTTTTTTCTATGTTATGCTCTGTGGTATTTCCAATCTTTTTGTTGTAATGTCATGTAAAGTGTTAGTTTTTAAATAGTCCTCGATAATGTGTGATACCGTAGGAATAAGATCGCCAAGGATGCATTTTTTGCTATTGCAAACAGGCTTATCAAAAAGACAGCGAGAACATGAAAGAGGACCATCGATAGATTCATAAACTATAGCCAGAGAAACATCTACAGGGGAATGCGATAAAAGAAAACCACCAGAAGGACCACTGATGGAATTTACTAACCCTGACTTCGAAAGGCGTTGTAATATCTTGGCAAGGTGAACACTCGATGCCGATAAAGTATTGGCTAGATCAGAAATAGAACGACGACGCAAAGGCTCTTCAGCAAGTAATACCATAACATGGAGCGCTAACGCCGCCGCCTTTGAAAACCCTAATACCTGTTTCATAACTTCCCCCTCCTATATCTTATTAAGGACCCTGAATACCACAAAGGAAGAATAACATCAATAGTTCTTTAAAAAAAATACGTTATAGCGTAATACATAGTGTAACATTACTGAGGTTACGCGCTAATCTTGCTTTAGTGGCATAGCGAAAGGGATGAAATGCAAGTATTCCGACGAGCCAAGCTCAGATAGAGCTGGGCGAGGAGGAATGCGTAGAAGAGCGCCCTTGCAGCACGCCAATAAAGTGAGAGTAGCGCGTAAGGTCAGTAACAGTATCGAGGTAGTGGGCTTGCGACGTTTTGTCATATATAGCATAATATTTTTATCTTCAGCGTGTTGTAGCCTGCACTCGGAAGATAACAAGCCGTTCGTCATCAATGTCAACTCTCCATCGTTAAATGCTACTTCCGAGCTGCGTTTCGACCTCTTTGGCGATATCATAGAGAAATTTTCTAATCCTCGTGACAAAGACTTCGAGAATATGGGGCTGTCGTTTCTCGGAGATATCAAAACCATAACTGTCGAAGATATGCTCAATGGTTTCGACTCTGATATTAGCGATCTTATCCTTTCTCTTGACTTTCGTGGCCTTGAGATGTCGATAACATACCCTAATGTTTCAGGCAATACGGTGATCCTTGGGATACCAACTCTAGGTATAAATAAGACCTTTTCCGAGGCTTCACGGACGGCGAGCTTCACCGCCCTCGGCGATTATCTCGCCAATGACAACAATAATATCTTCAATGACATCATGAAGAAACTCGCACATTTTTCCCCTATAGACCCCTTCGCAGGGAATCCTTCGAGTATAATGTCTAAGATGGTCGCCCACGACTATACCATCGCCAGAAAACACCCACAAAACATCGACGAAGAGCTCGCCGAAGGAAACCGTAACTTTTTCGGCTTCGAAACGTCGCGTGGCGAGTATTACGTCGGACGCTTTGAAGAGAGCACCTATACAGTATTAGGGTCGTGGACAAGGCTTCTCAAAGGAAATTATCTTAAAAAAGTCATCGTCGAGGTTCCAGTACATATTTCTAGCGTAGGAAAAGCTAAATCTTATGCGGCGAGCTTCGCCGGAGCACTAACAATAGCGAAGACAGAAAAATGGAACATCACACCAGTAGTGCGCGTTGGTGGTGGTGGCTCGTCAGACCTCGCCGGCGGTGGAGTTGCAGCGTCGGGGTCTGTCGTCAGCGACTACAGATTCGAAAGGGGCTCGTGGACGGTCTTCTTCCATAATATGGCAGGGTGCTACTCGTCATTCCCCGTGACATTAGGGGAGGTGGATCTCAACCCCGAGATAATCTTCTGCGGATTTAAAAACGGGATATCATTCCAGCACGACATAACAATACGAAGAAGGAAGCTCATCGGTGATCTATCACTAGCCTTGACGAACTTCATAGGGTCGCCGCTATATTCGCAATACTACCTCGAAGCTGGAGGCTCCCTGCAGCTAGCACCCAACAGCAAACGACGCTTTGTCAAAAATGGCAAAGTCTTCGTCGATATTCTCACCGGCGACAACAGCATCCATGGCTATAAGGTCGGGATCTCCTGCGATTTCTAGGAATCTGTTGACAGTAAAGCCTTAACTACTTATATTATATGAAAATTTTATATGGAAATTAGATATGTCTATTTTCGTTATAAATAAAATAATCATTAAAAGGAGTTTTGATATGGAAATGGAAAAAGATATAAAAAGATTTGAAGCTGCAATAACTAACATATTAAATCAATATGAAAATCAAGAAGAAGGGATAGAAGCAGCATTAACATATGTTCAAAACAGGGCAGAAGAAGTTTCTAAGAAAATAGATGACAAAGCTAAAAACATTTTGCCTTATGGAACAAGGATTGCTTCATATCCTTCTGGAGCGGCAAATTTTGTTGCCAAAAAAATTAGAGATTTGCCATTAGAACGGCGTCGGCATTCATGGATGTCACGTTTAAACGGCATTAAAACACCATGTTCTTGGGCGCCATCGAGAACAACATATTTAAAACCTCGAGATTTTCAAGAACAAGCTAGTCAATATTATTTAATACCGCCTTTTGCGGGAACAATTACTGAGTAGCGTTTTTAGTGCCATATAAACTGCAGGGGCTTAACCCTCTGTAGTTTATGTAAATTTTATATGGGATTCTGCAGAAGACCTCGCTCCGCCACCGCAACTAGAGTTAGCACCAAGAGACAGAGATACTGATGGTATGGCTGTTACTGCCACTATTCAAGACGTCTCTGATCTTTATGCTCGTGGTGGTCGAAGCCTTATTCATGGCTAACATCAGCAATAGCGCCATCTTCAACATCTGAAGAATATCCTTGGAATATAGTGTCGATGGCATCGTCGACAGCGGCGATGTTGTCGGTAATCCATTGGTGTGCCTTCATCGCTTCGCCATACGTCTTCGTTATATTTAAAGAAGGATTTTCACTCAAAATATCATATAAAGCATTGGCATAGCGGTATTCTTTGGCGCTGTCGCCAGCAATAGCAAGGTCTCGAGCGTTATTGCGCAAGACTGCTAATTGTTTCGGCGAAGCCTTGTCACGGCGGCTTAGCTGCGCTACGACGTCGAAGGCCGGACTCCACGACGAAAGGTCTTTCCATGCTATGGTGTCAGAATATATATCATCGTCGTGGGCGATGGTATAGTCCCACTCTTCTGTAGAAAGATCTACGAAGGTCTCAATAAGATGCTCCGAAAGCTCGAGAGCATGGGCCCAATGTTCTTTGTTCTCAAGGATAAGACCACCGATGGCATTATTTTTACTGGCGTATAACATCCCCAAAGTATATAGAGAACGCTCTGGAGTGACGTCGGTGGCGACGCTCTTGGAATATAGCGGCAGCAAGACATTGTTTCTGACGTTGGCGGTGAAGTTTTCAGCAACATCAACATCTGCGCCAGGGAAGAACTTCGGAAGCAGAAGCATATACGGGTCGAAGGAAAATCTGTGGGCATAGTCGCTGATGCTTGCGATGTCATGGCCGCCAGGACGTAAAGAGTGGTATTCTTCGAACTTCGCCAAAGAACGTGTCACATCATTGTAGTGTTCTTTCTCATGGAAATACACCACGCTGAGGTATACCATGCCGCATATCGCCACCATACCACCGAGAAGTTGGTGTTTCAAAAGCGAGAAGTCCGACGTCTTGTCATTCCTGACGTCGACAGCAGAAGCAGCGAAAGGGTTGCTGTGTGACATCGGCATCGTCGTTGAAACAAGATGCATCTCGTCGACTTCAGGAGCGATAGAAAGGGCGTCTTTCTTCTGAAGAGCTTTTAGGAAAGGACACAACGCCGCAAGCTTGGCAGGCGCTTCTTTGAAGAAGGTGATGATCTTATTGTATTCGTCGGCGGTCATAGTGATAAGGGCTAATGGAAGATATCTCTCATATTCTTCGATGGCACTTCTTAGGTTGGCGACAGAGAGATTCTTCTCGACAGGGATTGTGAAGCATATATGATTTTTCTTAAGGAATGCAGAGAACTCTTCATAGCCGGTGATGGTGTCCATCTTGGTGATGGCAAGGCGTGCCGTCGCTGGTGACTTGGAAAGAAGAGAGACAATATTAAGTTTGCCGCGAAGCATATGAGCCTGTTTGGTGAGAGCTTTGTCGTCAGCATCAGCAAGAGTCTCGGCGTTTATTGTCATCAGCACCATAGGCTGGCGGTTTTGAAGGAAAGGCTTCCACACCTTCTTTAGCGCAGCGCGGGTGTCGAGAGACCTGTCGCCAAGGACGTCGCCAGACATCTCATAAGAAAGCTCTCTGGCGCCGACGAAGAGCTGTAACGCCTCGTCGGTGGTGTGTTCTGTAGGAAACTGGTCTTCTTGCCACGACAGGTCAGTGAAAGAGCGTATCAACGACGTCTTTCCACTAGAACGCTCGCCCATGACGATAAAAGGACGGTAATGCATGACGGGATACCGTAGTTCTCGAGGTATAGCACGCATAAATGCGCGCCACGTCTTAGCAAAAGAATCTTTCGTAGTAAAATTTACATCTCCATCATCGTCGTCGATATTCGTAGGATTCTTCTTGGTAAAAAGAGAGATTTTTTCTTTTATCAATGACATCATAATATTGCCCCTTCTATACTATCGATAGGATGTAAAATGTTGTGTATGTCGCAGCGACAAAACCACTAGCACACGCATAGTATACGAAGATAGGCTTGCAAGAAAACACCTCTTCGGAATCTTTTTCTTCTTCGTCATAAATGGTGTTGTCGACAGCAGGGACGACGAGCTTGGCATGGATGATCTTCTTATAGCTTTCGATCCTCTTGGCATTGCGAGAATGTCGACCCTTGTATCCGCTGCTAAGACAGAAATAAAACGCCTCATAGACGATAGAAGGTACGCCACTCTTATGGAGGATCTCATCGAGAGTGTCGTAGAAAACTTCGTCGCCATCAGTGATATCGAAAAGCTCCTCCTGAAGAAGAGGGGAGCCGTCACATTTGTTCTTGGGGACCTTGGCAAGCATAAGCTCGTCGATATATAAGACGATAGGAAGCATGACAAGATGCTTGTCGCGAGCCGACAGGTCGTTGGCGAGATGGACCTTCAACGCCTCAATGTCTTTGACGATACCAGAACGAAGAGAAGTATAGTCGCCGTGATGTTCCCTGTCTTCGGAGATAAAATCCGTCCATAATATCTCGATATCACCGAAAAATTGGTGTATCGAGGACCATAAATTGTTTTTCATAGAAAACACTCCATAAAACTATAATTACATATTATATACCTTATAGTGGAAAGAAGACTTTTCATGTAAAGATAAAAATACATTATGATATACTGTTTTCCTTCATAACAGTTATCAAGCTATATGCCTATACTATACCTTCACAATATCGATAAACTCGTTGTCACCATATATTTCGTCGTCGTCTGGGCGATAGGAGTACGGGCAAGAGAGAAAAAAAAACCTTCTGCAGAGAGCTACATCCTAGCAGGAAGGACGCTGACGCTTCCTGCCTTCGTCGCCACCTTAGTAGCAACATGGTATGGCGGCGTCCTCGGCATCGGAGAATTCTGCTACCGCTATGGCATCTCGTCATGGATAATAATGGGAGTGCCATACTACCTCTTCGCAATAATATACGCGTTCGTCCTCGCAGAAAAGGTCAGAGCCAAAGAAAACCTCACCATACCAGAAAGACTGTACGACCACTATGGTAAAGCTACAGGCTTCGTCGGAAGCATCCTTATCTTCCTGCATGCCATCCCCGCAGCAAAAGTCCTTATGCTCGGAGTACTTATACAGCTAATCTTCGGCATCCCCATGATAGCAGCAACGACAATAGGAGCTTTCTTCTCAGTAGTATATATCTTCGCCGGAGGATTCAAAAGCGTTGTGAAAACGGATAAAATACAGTTCGTACTTATGATGGTAAGCTTCGCACTGATATTGCCTTACGCAATACACTACACCGGTGGCTTCGAAATACTGAAAACTAAGCTGCCAAGCGAGAACCTTACAATAACAGGGACACATACCATAGGATATATGTCGGTGTGGTTCTGCTTCGCACTGTGGACGCTTATAGCACCGTCATTCCACCAAAGATGCTCCGCAGCAAAAACACCGAAAATAGCAAAAAAAGGGATCCTTATATCAGTAGTATGCTGGATATTTCTCGATGCACTAATGACAGCAACAGGGCTATACGCACGAGCCCTCCTGCCAAATATCGACCCAATACTAGCATACCCAATGCTTGCACAAAAAGTCCTGCCACCATTAGTAAAAGGAGTCTTCTTCGCAGGATTCTTCGCATTCATAATGTCTACCATCGATAGCAGCTTCCATATCGTAGCAACGACCTTCTCCCACGATATTATCAGACCACGCAAGAAGGGCGTGTTAACATTCAGAATAGGACTAATAATCGCTGCCACAGCCGCCGTCATCATCGCCACACTATTACCTTCTGTCATAACGATATGGTATGTCGTCTACACCATCTCAATACCCGCACTCTTCCTCCCAATAATAACTTCATACTTCCCAAAATACTGCCTAAAGCCCATGCCTACTCTTGCTGTCATGCTCAGCGGCGGACTACTCTCACTGTCGTGGATAATATGCGGATGGCTTTATGGCACCGTATCTGCTCCGATATATTTCTATAACATAGAGCCGCTATACCCTGGACTTATCGTCTCTACTGTGTTGTACATATTTTTTGTCTTACTGCCATCAGAACGATGACGCTATGCATCTTTCACGAAGTTGAACATGCTTTTGTATGTGGCGTATGTGGCTCCTATGGCGACGCCTATCCCTGAAGACACAGCATAAGAGCTGGGAACCGATATTATCATCGCAGCATACGCCAAAGACATCACGATCTGGGCTTTTTCTACGAGGTAGAATGAGATCCTTTTGGCGGGTTTGAGCACTTTTGAATAGCTGAGGTCGATCTTAGCGACGACATAGCGTGTTATTATCAAAGATGCCGTCAGGCTCGCCAAGGGGGGGAACAACATCGCAGCAAATTTCGCCGTTGCTAAGGTGGCGACGATGGAAGTTAAAGTAGCTTTTTCTTTCACGATACTTTTCAGAAGCAAAACATTGTCTCTTTTTATTTCGTCATCACGAATAAAAGCATTAGGCATTACACCGTTCGCTGCACCAGTCATGTCATTCTCCCTCGCATAGGTTGAAATGTTCGCGGATTTTTTCAACAAACACCTCTCGCGTCTGTGTTGCACTGTAAACGTTATGTCTATGAAAAAAGTCTTCTGTCAGCATCATTGACAAGTCATCAAAACTTGTCGGTGGCGTTCTTTCTAGTTCTTCGGTCATGCGCGCCAAAAACAATTCGATTTGTGACTCTTTGACAAGCAAAAGCTCTTGTCTGACGATGTTCGTCACCACCGTCTCGGAGATTTTCTCCGGCAGGTTCGAGATCATCCCGCCACCGTGATATTCGCTGTGCAAAGATTTCATGACTTCTTCTTTAATATTTACGGTTTTGAGCAGACATTTTTTTTCATAATCGCTTTCTAATGTTTCGAGGATGACTTTTTTTGTTGCCTTGACATTCTCGATGAAAGAACGGACGCTTCCTTTCATTCTATCAGCACTTTTTTGGTCGTGTAGGGTGCTAATCACCTCGAACTCAACATTAAAGGACTTATTTTCGATTGCTGCTTCAAAAGCACCGTGGAACAAAGTCTTTATCGACTTTTTCTTTATAGGCTGGTCGTGCATCTTTGTCGGCTTCATCAGCCTCAAAAAAACATATTTGTTGCCGCTGCAGGCCTGCCACAAAGCTTTTTCCATGGCGATATAATCGAGGCCTTCCATTTCGAGGGCGCCGAATTTAACCTTATCGCCGTCGATAGTAAAACGACCCTCCAGCATATCTTCAGGCATCTTGCCTTTCTGTAGGCATAATTTCACCACAGGGTCTATCGCTTCGATGCGGCTGTGATCTTTGTCACTGAAATTACACGTTGTTGCATCCCAAGAGATATCTCCCAGACGCTCTCCAAGCTTTTCGTACACTATCATTCCGTCGCGGCAGTATTTTACTTCGGGAGTAAGGACTTCCTCCCAGCTGTTCAGGTATTTTCTTTTGAAGATAGAAGCTTCTAAAAAATTGTTTAAAAACACCTTTACGCTGCCGAAGTCGTCGCCTTCCAAAGAAAACTCACGGTATGGCTGTTCTGCGTCATCAAAAGTACACTTTTCGCCAAGGATGTATTCTTCGCTACCACAGGTGATGGTGTGTCCTTCTTCTAGAGCGCTAGCCCACGAATAATGCTCTTTATCGCGCTCTGACAGCACCTTGCATCCACGGTCGCGTAAAGCCAACGCCAAGTTAAAAGCATAGACATCGCTATTGCATTGTTCTTCAAATAGCTCCAGAGAGTCCAGCAAATTTTTATGTGTTATCTCTGGCTTGCCGTTCAAATTTTTAACAAACCGTTTTAATAATCTTTTTTCTGCTATGTTGAGACGTTTTCCTTGGCTCAGCCGCACCAAAGAATGTATTGGCCATATCGACGGAAACTCTAGCCGCGGATGCGGATGTCCTGTGATATGCGACCATCTGCGGTCATAAAGTTTCAAAGCTTCACGCGCCGCACTTACTTTATCGACGACGTCTGTTACAGAGTGAGATTGAGGATCACAAGTTTTTTCTATGGCCTTCAAAACTTTTTCGATAGTTTCGTCCGATTCGTCAAAGATCCATCTGATATTGCGAATTCCAAGCAATTTATATTTCGTAGCTTGGATTAATTGCTGGCGGTCATGGAAGAAACATTGGAAGCAATGCTCTGTCACATGTGTCACTATGCAGCTTTGTTTCCAGAGGGCGTTATACAATCCCTTGAGAAGCAAATCTTTATACTCTTCTTCGAGACGGGCGTTGTGTAATTTTATGCCAACACCGACTTTTCCGGAAACCCATCTGCCTGCACTTCTAATTTTTTTACTTTTGGCCGAAATTCTTCCCGCATGATCGCGTATCACATGAAAAGCTTTTGCCAGAAAAAATCTTCTACGTTCGATTTCTGCAAAAGGGTTCTCATCACGGCTGTTAAGCACGATGTCTTTCACTGTATTAAAAACATCTCGTGCCATGCGATTATTTGTAACAGGGTCGTCAAGGTCTGTAACACCAATTTCAAAGATTTTTACACCTTCATCGGAATATGTTTTATCACCAATTTCTAAAAGCATGCTTATTGCTCCCCAATAATTTCAGATATCCGCGGAATAAAATCAGACACAATTTGCTCGGCATTACGAATGTCATAACTCTGAAAAAGCTCTTCGCTAAGGAGCTGTGGTGCGTCATCTTCTGATGCGCTGTTGTCTATTATAGTCCGCGCCAAAGCTTCTACTTCCGTCTTTAGGACAAGTAAATGTCTTGTTTCTACAATGATGCCAATGATAATATCTTTGATTCCGGGTGGAAAAACGGCGACAGCTTCAGAATCGCAATAAGTCATTATGATAAGCCTGCTGCAAAGATTTGTTAGCTCTTTTTTGTCGAAGCATTTTTTGTCGAAGCAATATTTCTCGGTAATGTAAGAGATGATATCGCTTTTTAACGTTTTAGCTTCTTCGGAAAACCTTAAAAGATTTTCTTTGATTTTTGGGTTTCTAAGAAGGCCAACAGTCTTGTTGAAAGAAAGATCATTGCCGAACAACACTGCTTCCAAGGCATCCTTATATATCGATCCTATCGTTTGGTTTTTTATAAGGAACTTTGATATTTCCATCTTTTCCATAGCTCTGTCGAAGACTCCTCCATGGCCTTGAGATAGGTCATACAAGGTACGCTCGGCTTCAAGAGGACAATACTTTGTAAGTCTCAGCTCAGAGAATACGACACTTTTTTTGTCTGAAGAAATATGCGCCGTGTCAGCCATATTAGTAATCATGACGCCATGATCTCTAAGCAGCAACATGGTCGTTATCAGGCTACGCAGTATCTTTAGGTCTTGGGCGGTATGGCCAACATATTCTCCTTGCCACGGTATGCTTTTGGCTGGAAGGCCCTCTCTTTTTTGTACGACGATGCTGCGTCCTATCCGTTCCATAGGCATGACAAGAGGCTGTAACCATGCTGGCAGGCATTTGTGAAACTCTATGGCATAGCATAGGGAGTCTAGTCTTTGGTGACAGTAAAGTCCGAAGACAAGGTTGTTGCCGCTTTCTGCTACGAATGTCTTAAAAGCATATGGCATGTCGACGACAATGTCTGTCGCCACAGAAAGAGTATAATCTGTTCCGTTGTATGTTATGTTGTCTCCTACGCTCAAATTTTGTATCCACGCAAGATGGGTGGGGTCTTGAGATGCAACGATGTCGCGAAGAGCTTCTTCGTGTTCTGCCGACGCCAGCTTCGGAGGCAGCATCCTTCTTCCGACGGCGGTAGCCATTTTCGGTGGCGGAGCTCCAGTCTTTAAGGCGTCGTAGCAACGCAATAAAGTCCGAAGGGTTTCGTCGACAACATGTTCTTCCCGACTTCCTTGGATGGTAGACCCTATCTCTGCCGTACGGCAAAAGTTGCTGAAGGCTTCTTCTGGAGGCGACATGTCGAGCGTCATGGGCTCCGGCTCTTGGCCTTTGTCGCTTGGTTTTATTATGTTGACGTTTAGTCGAAATTGTTCGTAGCGATCGAAAGCTTCTTTTGCCTTCTCAAGATATTGTGAAGAACGTTGTTGTTCGCTGCCGAACGTGCTTTCCAGCGCCGAAAACACCGCGCGTGTATTATCAAAATAAAGATCCTTAAAAACATTCTCGGCTTTGCGCATAGTATGTTTTAACTTGACGGACAACAAGAAACGTTTCCATATCCTTTGCTTAGGAGAACGTACATACTTATCGTAAGAATTGAGCCTTGCGTCCATCTGACGAAAAAGGTCGACACCAGTGTTATAAGTTTTTTTGAGAGTCGCATTGAAAACATTATCCTGAAAGTTTCGTGACCTCGTGATAAAGGCCGACAAACCATAGAAAACACGCCATATGCGGCCGCCAATACTGTCTTTCCTGACAAGAGAGTGCCAAGGTGTGGCGTAAAGCTTTTCGGAAAAGCTTTCATCCTCCTGTTCTTCGACAGCACGACGCAGCGCTAAGATGTTAGCATTAAAAGAGACGGTCAT
>JABHNK010000065.1 GCA_018694295.1 Waddliaceae bacterium | reverse complement strand
GAAGCGTTGAAGATTGTGAAAGGTGAATAATGCATAACGTAAAGTCTGTTGTTAAGAAGCTGAAGTTGTTGGGGAATTCCAAGGGCAAGGAAGCGATTGCGCGGTATGGGATAACGCCTGAGGAAGCCTTTTGTGTTTCTATACCGAATTTGCGGGAGCTGGCAAAGGAGATAGGCAAAGACCATAAGCTCGCTTTGGAGTTGTGGGATCTTGGCATACGGGAGACGAGGATTCTGGCCAGTATGATCGACGAGGTTTCTCTTGTGACAGTGAAGCAGATGGAAGAATGGACGAAAGGATTCACCTATTGGGAGATATGTGACCAGTGTTGCATGAATCTCTTCGAAAAACATGAAACTTCCTATGTTTTGGCAGAAAAATGGAGCAAGAAGAAAGAAGAAGGCATAAAACGTGCAGGTTTTGTCTTGATGGCGAGGCTTGCCGTCAGCGACAAGAAAGCCGACGACAAGAGATTCGAGAAATTCTTACCTATGATAAAACGAGAAGCTGTCGATGAGAGACATCTTGTCAAAAAAGCCGTCAACTGGGCATTACGACAGATAGGAAAAAGGAGCATGGCTTTGCATAAAACGGCTGTGTTGCTCGCCCAAGAGATCGCCGAGATAGACTCGAAAAGCGCAAGATGGGTCGCCAATGATGCTTTGAGAGAGCTCGAAAACGATAAAACGATAAAAAGAATAAAAAGATAAACTCTTATCACCATCGCATGGCGATGGTGATGAAGATTTTATGGTGAAAATTAGGTGAATTTATGGGTATAATTGGGTGTAATTGGGTGTAATATGGATGAGGGGTTTCATAAAAAGATGATTCATAGTTATGTGGATAATATCAGCGAGGAAGAATCAAAGAACAATCCTTAGTGCAAAGAATCGCAAATCGCAGGCCCGGCCCCTTTTATCAGTTATGAAGGCTATCAAAAGTTCTAATGTATTCAATTAATTCAGAGTCAGAAATCGGAATATCTTCAAGCTTTAAGATACGCTTCTTTATACTGCGAATCTGCTCCTCAGTATATTCAGGAAGAGAGAAAAATTCTTGGTCATAGTTGGGACCTCCTTCTTTTTCCCAATTTTTCAAATCCATATTTTCAATGAAATGTAATGCTCCTTCTGTTAATTTTGGTGACGCCCAAATAAATTCTGCTTCTAAAATTTTATCGAACAATTCCCAGAGTCCTTCACTAATAGGATTTGCTTTTATAATAGCTCTAGTGTGACGAAGAAACACTTCCACATTATCTTCTGAAAAATCGCCTAATACCCCTTGCGTCAAACTCTCAGCAGCCTCCTTTTTTTGTTCCTTCGTTGTTCTGTACCCGAGATGATCATCTATATAAGAAAAGACCCAAGGACTTTCTTTTACAAAATCAAAAGAAATCCCCTCAAACGAAAGGCTTTTGCCTTGTATTTGTAAATATCCAATCATTGCTTCAATATGGTCTTTAGCGCCCTTAAGAGCAGGCGTTTCACTCCCTCCCCAAAAGCTCTGAACATTATCAGGAGTGCTCTTCCATTTAAAATGAACTACATCTTCCTGTGGTCTCATCTGAAAATCATCGGGTGCAATCATCCCTCTCGAATATGTACTCAACGCATAAACTGTTAAGGTTACATCTCGTGCGCCAGCACCACCGAATCCTAAAGACACAAAGATATGTCCATCAAGTATTAAAGAAGTAACATCTCCCTGTCGGTCAACTTTAGCTTCTACGACGAATTTAGCGCTGTGGAAATTCAAGGGCAGATTAAAAGTTATCTTCACATCAGGATAATGATATTCTATAGACTGTAATGTAGGTTTCGGCGAAGTTGGGGAGTGTAGTGACAGCTGGGAAATATTATCACAAAGTTCAGCTATTGGCGCCGGCATAGCATCCATAGTAATGCCTGCCCTACTCCCAATGCTTGCGACAACAGTCTCTAAACTTTGGTGTACTGTTGTAAAAAAGTCTTCAAGAGTAGTTTCTTTAGGCATGGCTCTCTCGGGGTCAAGGACATTACTTCCTAGAGCTGCCGCTGCAACAGAAAAACCTGGCGATGGTAGCAAATGGTCGGCAGGAGTAGGACTTTTTCCTCTTCCTGAATCAATCCAACATTGTTCTAAAAACGGCACATATTTTTCAGGATTTAGGCTTTTAACCCTTAATACAGCGAATTTCTCCACTAAAAAAGGTCTCAACATTTTCGCTTGTTTAGCTAAAACAGGATCGTGCTTCAATAATGCTTCATCGCCTTCAGCCATGGCATAGGTAGCCATCCCAAGGTAGCGATCGACAATTTGTGCAAACCTCTCTACTTTTTGTCGTTCCTTACCTTCATAATGTGGGCTAGTAGTTATGCCTTTGATACAATCATCAAAAGCGTTGACTATAGCGCCCAAGGCTTGAGCCAATAGTGTACATTCCAAGCCAGGATCTTGTACTCCTCCTGACACACGTCGAATCTCTTCAATACACTGATTACCTGCTGCTAACAATTCCTCATCTAATGCCGTCAAAAGCGCATCAAATTTCAGTGGGTCGGCAAAATCTTGTGCATTATGGCTGAAGTGTTCCGCCACAGTCTTGGTTTTTTGTACAACACCCCAGCCCCTCTGAAAATCCGATTGTTCCCATTGCTGTTGTAATCTATCAAGGCACTCTGATGCATCACTACTTTGGCTTCTGATTTTAATAAAAGTAGAGTTCAACCAGATTTCTACTATATCAGGGCCAAGCTGTTTAAAAATAATAGCCAGCTGTCGCAATTCTTCATCATTCAATTCAGTAATGAAAGACCTCCATTGTTCTATTGCCTCGCCTTTCAAGATAAATTTTTCACTTCGACTAAAAATATCGATATATTCGTGTCGTTCATCTTTTAAATCGCTATTGGCAGAAAATCCTAAACCTTTTCTTTCGGCTTTAGCGCCAAGGGTTGTATATAGTGTTTCCGCATTACATGTCCCTTCTACCGGACTTTGCAACAATGCCGCCCTTAACCAATTCATGGCATACATTTTTTGTACACCATCCTTTTTAGGGTTATTAAAAACTTTCCATACGTGCCTAGCGTTATACACAATCTTATGCATGAGAGCTTCTCTTTCCCACTGTGGCGCATCTTTCAAAAGTTTTTGGGTGATATTCAATAATTTTCTAAGGATGAACGCTCTTTCTCCAAAAGTCTTTACTTCTTCAAAGGCATTAAGTAAACGATCTAATGTATTCCAGCCTTGAATATCTTCTATATCTATACTTGGCTCTTTAGCATGAGCGTCCAATATATCGAAAAAACCTTTCACATCCTCTGGGCTTACATATGAGGTACAGCTTTCCATCTTCGGAACCAAATGTCGCCGCAGCCCTTCTACAATAAAATCTCCGGCGTCTTTCCCCTGTGGTAACACACCAGATATTCCTTCTTGTGTATCAACAAGTATCGTTCTTGTTTGAATAATGTCTCTCGCACGTTTAAACCCATCCCCTGATATGTTAAGAACAGGGATGCCACGCTCTCGAAACGTGCCTGCTTCATGAGAATTGCTTGCTGTCGGCTGTCTTATCACCACAGCGCTAACAGCAACATCTGAGGAACGATTAAGATATTGTTCCAGGGCTTCGCTGGCAGAGTCTGCTATGATCGTATTATCTCTTGTCAGCGAACAAACATGTCCTCCTCCGGCACCAATAACATTAACTCTCTGTAGTGTTTCTAATTCTTTTAATTTTTGCGCGTCAAGATAGTTCTTTGGCGTTTGAGGCCTTTTTGGGACAGGCCTTGCCTGTAACAAATAAAACACCTCGCTATCAGAATCATATGTCCACTCTACGTCCATAGGCACCCCATAGTGTTCCTCTATACGACGCCCTATCTTCGCAAGATGCTGTATCTGCTTTTCTGAAAGAGACGGTGAAGTCATCAAATCACGATGGTTTTCTACAGAAATCAGCTCTCCGCCTTCTCCCGGTTTACGTCGTGATGTCTTTATGCTAATGATTTGATGAATATCATCGTCCTGCACATAAGACGTATCACATAGCTGCGTACCTGTAACGACGCCATCAGCATGCCCCCAAGAAGATGTAATCTGGACAACGCCTTTAGTACTTAATTCCCCTTCCGTTGTATACATCACGCCGGAAACAGGAAGTTTTTTTGTTTCGGCGTTTTCTCCTATCATAACCTGTAATAAAACCGGCATAAATGGATCCAGAGTAATGTCATCACCGCCTGCTGATCTTTGCCCAAGTGATCGAACGGTAAAATAGGAAGCTACAACGCTACTAATTGCGTGGGCAATAGCCTTGCTTTCAGGATTCACATTGGCGATACTCTCATTGCCACCGGCATTCGATAATTCTTCAGTATCTTCCCGGCCGGTACTTCGTACCATTATTTGATGCCCTTCATCTATAAATTCTTGAACAACGGGATTATCAAAATCTTCGAAGGCGTTATGAACGCCTGTTTGAATTTCTCCAAGGATATCAGCAGCAGCGGTAGACAGTCCTTCTTCTGAGTATTTTTCTTTAAATTCATTCCATAACGTATCAAAATCGGGAAAATTCTGATGTAGGTGTTCCCAAATCACAGGATGGCTAATCCCTTTAAAAGAAGGAATTTCAATAGCCTTATCGCCCCGAAAAAGTCTTTGAAGGACTGCAAGGTTTGCTGTTTTATTTCCAAAATCAGCAGGGTTTAATTCCGATGCTTCTGTGACTGGCGATGGCGTGGTTTTGGCACCCTGTAACATCGTACTTGTACTACGCCTAATCGAGTCATCAAGCATATTACGATAGTGAACAACAGAGACTGTAAACATTGCGCCGACTAAAACCGCGGCACTTGTCAAGCCTACGCCAATGCCAACAAGCATTGCTCCTGAGCTTAAAATACCCACTACTGCTAAAATAGGAATGGCAACGGCTCCAACAGCCGCCGCAACAGTCAATATTCCAACAGTCGTCATTATATGCTTTTTATTGCGCATTTCTTGTGTATGCTTAGTCGATAAACTATGGTCGGGGGTTATCTTTAGAGGAGCTATTTCTCTGCCGGACAACGAACCTGTATCTAGTACGCCTTTTTCTATCTTTAATTCAAAAGGTTGTTCTGCCCCTTCTGTTGGTCCAATAGTCATTATGTTCTCCTTCTTATATTCTCGCTATAGTGGGTTACATGCTCAACATAACTATAACTGTAACTGTAACTGTAACTGTAACTGTAACTGTAACTGTAACTGTAACTGTAACTGTAACTGTAACTGTATATAACTATATATAACTGTATAGCACAAGAATAAAAAATGTATATTGAGTTCAGAATAGAACTTCTCCTCTGGCGCGGATTGTTAAGGACGCGTAGTCCTTAACATTGCTGTGAGTGAGGTATAGGCGTCGTTGACAGATATTTCTGAGGCGTTGTTTTTTATGGGGATTAGGGTGTGTTGTGTCATCCACGGATGCCAGCGTTTGGATATACGTTTCAGCATGAATGTTGTGATGGGTTTTTGGAATGCAGCTGCTATGTGCATTACTCCGCCGTCGGGGGTGAAGACTGTGTTGGCTTGTGAGAGTGCTGCGACTAGGTCGTGTATTTGTGGTGTTGGATATGCGAAGATGTTGTCTTTGAAGTGTTCTTTTAGGGTGTTTGCGGAAGTGTCGTCACCGGGGAATTTGGTGTTGGCGGCGGTGTCTGGCGACCATAGGATTAGTGGTGTGCCGATTTTGTTGTCGATGATTTTTTGTATGAGTTCTTTGTAGTTGTCTAGTGGCCATTTCTGTGGTTCTTGTCGTGTGCTGATATTTATTGCTATTAGGGGGAGGTTTTTTGAGGATACTGGGTGTTGTTGGTATTGTTTTTGAAAGCGTGTTATGGCGGTGGCGTTTGGTGTCAGTGATGCGGGGTGTCGTGTTATTTTTTCGTCTGTAAATGGTGTCAGGAGCATGTACAGGCTTTCGACGTGGTGGATATTTGTTAGGTCTCCTGGGACGCGTATTGTGTAGGCGCGTTTATTCCATTTTGTTTTTCCGTGGTGTGAGACGCGTTGTTTTGCTTTTGTCAGGAGGGTGTGTTGTGCGCATGATGATGAATTGGCGTTTCCGCACATGAAGGCTATGTCGTACTGTTTTTTTCTTATAGCTTTTATAAGTTTGATGTTGCTCCAGAGGCGGCGTAGTGTGTTATTTTTTGCTGTTCTGCTTTTTCGGTAGACGTAAACGGTGTTTATTAGCGGGTGATTTTCTATTATTGGAGCGTTGTAGTCGTTAACGAGGATGTCGATAGTGGCGTTTGGGAAGGTATCTTTTACTGCGGCGATGAATGAGGTAGTACATACGAGGTCGCCGATATTATCGCGTCTGATAACAAGAATTTTTTTTATGCTTTTATTCATCAATCGTTTGTGTCTGTTTAGTTACCATCCGTATTGGTCTCTCTTCTTCCCGCGATTTCACTACTGCCTGCGCTATTATTATATTTAAACCTAATTTGCTTCTTTGATCTGCCGACAAACTATCTAGTTGTATATTTCTTATTTTTTTAAATACAAGGTGTGCAAGAGCCGGATCTTTTATATTTATTTCTTCTACTGCCGCGTCTAAAAAGTCCGGCGGTGCTGCAGTATCTCTTTCAATAAGTGATCCTGTTCGCGTACCTTCAAATCCTACTGGTGATGCCATTATTATATCCTATTTTTATGATTTATTGATTTTCAATATACATCAACACACCTTTATTTTGAAGGGGCATTTCTGTTATTGTCAATTATTATAATTAAGATATAAAGATTATTTAGCGAAGAAATCGAGAGAAAAAAAATACCGGCAGTCGGATTTGAACCAACGACACCCGGATTATGATTCCGGTGCTCTAACCAACTGAGCTATGCCGGCGTCGCGATGAAACAAAAAAAATAGCGGGGAGAGGATTCGAACCTCTGACCTTTGGGTTATGAGCCCAACGAGCTAACCACTGCTCCACCCCGCGGCATTTTAAAGCAAGATGATATCATATGGTGTAATAACACTCAATATCTTTCTTCAGAATAGTATTTTTTATCACGTACCATGGAGTGCCTAGGGGAAAACTTAGGGGCTATAGGCATATTAATTGATCATTGATGTTACGCGAAAATTCTTGTTAGAGAGAGAAAAAGATAAAGCTCTCTATATTGTGGGTGTTGCGCAAGGTAAGTGATAGGCATAAAGATAATATAAAAATCCGGAATATACTACCACGGAGCCTTTTCAATTATCAGT
>JABHNK010000064.1 GCA_018694295.1 Waddliaceae bacterium | reverse complement strand
TGGGCGAACATAGCAGTAGTTGATAATACTGCGATCCCGACCAATAATATTTTAGTTAATTTCATATTGTACTCCATTTTTGTTTTGTTCCAACATCCCTCTAATGGAAAAGGATTTAAAAAACTTTGTAGCGCTTACAGATGCCTCTCAGGCACTTTTCGCGCAGTTGTTATTAATGCAACCGTATACCATTATTATACAGTTTTTTTAACATACCTCTATCTATAAAGAAATATAGTCTTTTTTGTAAACAACTTTTTGTAAAAAAATAGCTCCTAAAAGGTTCTTTTTTTATGGCCGCTTCGACTTCTGAAAATATTGCCTTTGTTACAAACAGACATTACGCGCCAATCTTGCTTTAGTGGCGTAGCGAAAGGGATGAGATGCAAGTATTCCGACGAGCCAAGCTCAAATAGAGTTGGGCGAGGAGAAATACGAAGCAGATCGCCCTTGCAGCAAGTCAATAAAGTGAGAGTGGCGCTTAAGGTCAGTTACAAAGGAAAATAATATCGATTATCCGCCATATTGGTGTGGCAGGGTATATACACCCCATGTCGGCGTTTTGTTGCTGCCGTCGAGCCACCGTCTCCAATGAATCATAGGGGTGCCATGGCGCTTTGTGGCGTCGAAATTCCACACCTCAAGTCTCCCCGTTCCCGGGTTTACGACGAAGCCGAAGAGGTTTTTCTCCCAATTTGTATCGGCAAAAAATATCGGTGCCGAAAGGGCGAGATTGTTTTTCTGTGCTGCCATATTGATAATGTCGTTGTAGTTATCTTCGAAGGCCGTTTTTCCTGTGGCGATAAGTATCAACGCCTTACACACCTCTTGAAGCTCGTCAGCAGTGACATATTCTTCTGCGGGGTGTCTTCCCGACATCTCTTCAAAGGCATCCAAAATCCTGTTTTTCTCTTCTTCAGACAGCATAGGAAGGTCTTTTATAAGCTTCCCGATATTATCTTTAACAGCATATCCTGGCGTCATCGGCAACGATGTATATAGAATGCTGTCGATATCTTCTGCAGAGATGTTTTCTTTGAGTTTCGGCGCATACATAGCCTTCTTACAGACATATTCTCGGAAATCTTGAGGGCCCATAAGTTTAGGGATGTCGATGAACGTGTGTTCTAGCGCTTTTCGGTCGTCTGCGGGGATTTTTTCGGTGATAATCGACAAAAGTTTCGCTATCATACCGTTGTCAAGCATTGTCCCCGCAAGAATCGTTTGCTGCGGGGTGATAATGGTGTCGCGCACCCACGTATATGTATATAGTTCGCTTTTCCATCCGTCTCTCAGAACTCCTGGCTTTAGGATAAATGCGTGTGTCGGAGAATGCATAAGCATCGTCTTTTTATGATCTTCAACGTACATATCAGAGGTTTTTGCAGGCATCTCTTTCATAATGTCGATAAAAAAATCACACAGCTCTACTTCGTTTTCAACCCAGCGGTCTATCTCTTTAGGCTTGTCGTCGAGGCGATAATAACATTGTATCAGAACACTCATCGTCCCTCCTGACGTATACACCCACGGCTTTTTATCAACCTTTTCCAGGTTATTGAGAGGGTCTTCTACAGGAGAAACATTATGGGCTATTGCCATACGATAAAATGCCGACTCGAGGAATTCCGTCGTCTTAACATGCATAACAATAGATGTTATTATCTCGCTGATATCACGCTCGAAACCTTCAAGTTCCGGCATACCGATAATATCATTTTCAATGACGACAAAAAAGCTTGCCAGCGAGTCTATAAAAACATCTTCTTCGTAGATATGCGTCCACAAAGAGGCGTCGGTGCGTCCGTGTTTATATAGAAGACGGAACCCTGCAGGACTGTCATCGTAAAGGCCTGTTTTGACGTCGTGAATATCGGCGTCATAGACCTCCTGGAAATACTGTGGGAACATCTCTAACAGCTTGGAGATGATGAAGTTAAAAAGCTCAGCGTAAAGCTTCGCACGCTGGTGTGCCTCGTCACGCCCAGCCTGATAATTGTTGAGCTCGCCGACACTTCTTTTATATTCCGAACGTATCCACTGAGCGTCTTGCTCTGTCTTGGCATGCTTTATCCTTACTTCCAACTGCTTAACATGAGGAAAAAGGGCGTTATACTGTTCATGATATTCGTTAGACTCGCGATTTACCTCGTCGAGCTTCTCTTTGATTTTATTATAAAGGCACTCTCCTATACCACCAGGGCTGTCCTCTTCAAGGCCAAGGCTCGAGTAAAGATTCCACCGTGAGAAGTCCGTCTTGGTATCACAAAATGACGCTATAGTATATTCCCAGGCCTTCAGCAAGGGATTGTCGGTCAGGATGTTAAAGGCTTTAGTGGCAGCTTCGTATTTCTCATGATATTCCCCGCACAGCGCTGTCTTGCTCTTCTTTTTCGCATTATTCGCTTTCGAAGATATCGACACTTTATGGATCTCGAACATCCCCTGTGGGGCTTTTTTATTGTCTGCAAGGTCTTTTTCTGTAATACCAAGATCTTCAAGCAAAACTTTTCGTATCAACGTCTCCGTCGTCGTCCAAAAAGTCCCTCCTTCAGGATGAATACCTTGTATAGCTGTAACAATAAGGCCTTTACAGCGTCGCTGATCATCAACAACGCCGGCGGCGCGTAGTGCGTGTAATACCCCCGGAGCCCTCCAAATTTCTGTAGCAATGTCTTTTTCGGTCTTTGTTATCATCACAGGCTTCTTAATATTAGCAACGCCCCAGCTTCCGCTAAGAGGGACAGAATGCTCTACGCCGCCGAAAGTTCTCGTCATCCGCCCTGTAGCTAAGAGGCCGACGATATCCTTAAGTAAATTCTCGGGCTGCTCTTGCTGGATTATTATCGCCGGCGCCGTAGCAAAGCACGACCCGACATTCTGCCTTAAGAAACACAGCCACGCCGATAATGCCGCCCGCCGAGCATGGGCGTCAGTAAGCGTTGTAGAAGCATCTATTATAAGCGTATCACGAAGTATCTTCTCGGCATGATGTGAAGATGGTTTTGTTACCTTCATAAGAAGCTCGCGAAGACCTTTATTGTCATGCAACGACACTAACGCCTTTAGTATATGCTCGTTTCTTATGGCGTCGCCATCATAATACGGACCTATAGGATAAAGGCTCTTTTGTAATATCGCAATGACACCCTTAAGGACGTCAACACGTAAAGAACCATCGTCGGCGATAAGGACAAAAGCAAGGTCTCGAGCTTTTTTAGCGTTGTGAACAACGCTCGACTCTTGAACGCCAAAAAGATCATACTCTAGAGATTCCGACGGCGTTCCGCGAAGAAGCATCTCTTCTAAAGGGTTCTCTTCACCGCGCTCTCTGTTTTTAAAAGCAAAACATAATGCTTTATAAAAGAACTCTTTATGAAGTGGCGGGACGTCTATAGCCCCTTGTTTTTTGTCGTCTTTCATGGCTCCCCTGTCTATCGTTTCTTCGTCATTTGGTGACATCTACGTTATAATACCACAACAAAGAAGATTCTTGCTATTTGATATACTCTCACTGTATTATCGTAAATCATATTTATTTTCTACAAATAGCAAGGATTTTATATTATGTTAATAACATTACACGACGGATCTTCCGTAGAACTCCCCGAAAATAGCACAGCACAAGACCTCGCCGAGCATCTAAAACTTACGGCTCCCGACAAAGCTCTTGCAATTATTATAAACGACCTCCCATACGATCTCACCACGCCACTGTCTGATGGAGACACCGTAAGGCTTCTCGACTTCGAAGATTCTCAGGGAAAAGAGATCTTCTGGCATACGTCAGCACACGTCCTAGCACAGGCAGTAGTGCGCCTATGGCCCGACGCCAAGCCAACGATAGGCCCTTCTATTGAGAACGGATTTTATTATGATTTCGCAAACCTCACCATCACCGACAGCGACTTCAAAGCTATAGAAAAAGAGATGGTGAAGATCATCAATGAAAACCCTGTGCCACAACGCGAAGTCATCTGCAATAAAAAAGAAGCACTAAAACTTTTCGCCGACAATGTCTACAAACGCGAGCTTATCGAAGATATCGATGACGCCATAGAACTAACAGGATACCGACAAGGCGACTTCCACGACCTATGCCGAGGACCTCACCTTCCAAAGATTGGGAAAATTAAAGCGCTAAAAATTCTGAAAACATCAGGAGCATATTGGCATGGCGATTCCGACAATGAAATGCTTACAAGGATCTATGGCATCACCTTCCCCGACAAAAAAGCTCTAAAAGCATACATCACCATGCTCGAAGAGGCAAAAAAACGTGACCATAAAGTCTTG
>JABHNK010000063.1 GCA_018694295.1 Waddliaceae bacterium | reverse complement strand
TGCTATTTTCAATGTAATCGCCGGTAATGACATTTACGGTGCCGTTGAAGATGCCGTCGGGAATATAGTCGTTGACAGAACTCGATGGAAGGTCAGGAGCCTCAGCGTTGCCTTTTTTGACGACAATATTTTCTTCATACGCATCATCATCGGCGAAAGAAAATAATGTGAACGACAAAAAGAAAACAATAAGGAAAGAAAAACGTAAGCCCTTCATAACAAAGTACTCCAATTGGTGGAAATAGATATACGATTTACAACGGTAGAACAGGATCTTTTTTAAAAGAAAGAAAAAAATGGATTAAAATAAAGGCTTTACGCCTTGATCCTCAGCGTCTGACCACAGTTTTTTGGGCGGTAAACGGTAAAACCCATGATTGTCACCCAATCTTTTACTAATCATCTACAGTTGAAGGTAATCTTTCATGTTTTTTTTCTCGACCATGTCTTAAGACATGCTCTCGTCAAAATACATAAAATATCACCTCCACCTGTAGCGCTTAATCAAAGATTAGGTCGCAATCATGGGTTAAAGCTTCCTTCGTAATTATATTCTTGTTATATTTACGGTGTAAATTGATAAAAAAAAATATTTTCATTATGAAACCTAAAGATCTGCCAGCACCATACTCTTGGAAAGAAAGAAGGCTCCTCCTTAAAGACAAAATCTTGTATGTCCCTGAATATTACGACTATACGGGATATTCCTTCCCCTCATGGGACGACGATGCTGTCTTCGGAAACAAAAAACCAGTATATATCGAATACTGCAGCGGCAATGGCCTGTGGATCTTGGATCGCGCTGCCGAAAACCCAGATATTAACTGGGTCGCCGTTGAAAAGAGATTCGACAGGGTGCGAAAGATATGGGCCAAGAGAGAAAGCCGACAACTTGATAATGTCTTCATCGTATGCGGCGAGGCACAACCCTTCGCACACCATTACGTCGATACCGACACCGTAGACGCCATATATGTTAACTTCCCCGATCCATGGCCAAAAGATCGTCACGCAAAACACCGCTTGATACAAAAACCCTTCGTTAACGACTGCGTACAATCTCTTAAAACAGACGCCTCTTTCATCCTTGTCACCGATGACACACAGTATTGTAGCCAGATGATCGATGTCCTCGGAAGCAATAAAGCACTGTCACCAGAATATCCAGAACCATATTATATAAAAGATAAAAAAGATTACGGAGACTCTTTCTTCTACGACCTGTGGAAAGGAAAAGGAAGAGATATCCACTATATAAAATATATAAAACGTTGAGGAAAATATTATGTTCGACAAAAATCCTTCATATACAAAACTACAACGCTTTGCAGAAAAACAGCTAGATCTTACCGACGAAACCATCTTCACAGAAAAAAGAATACATGATATGTGTTCAGAAGCTTGCGGCATTAAAATGATATACGCAGCACAACGTATCGAATCCGACATCATCGATATATTATCAGACCTTGCAGGAGAGGGGGATGCCCTAAAAAAAATGAGAAGCATGCAAGAAGGGGAGGTAATAAATACCATCGAAGGCTTCGACAGCGAAGACCGCGCTGTCCTCCACACTGCAATGAGAGACATCTTTGACGACAAAAAAAGCTCAAAATCAGCAAAAGACGCTGCAATCCTCGCCGAAGAAGAACACGCCAAGCTCAAAGACTTCCTCGATGATCTAGACGCTGAAGATGCTTTTACTGATATGCTCCTCGTAGGCATAGGAGGGTCTGATCTTGGACCTCGCGCGTTATATATGGCATTACAGGCATACAAAACACCCGCAAGGAATGTACATTTTATCGCCAACGTTGACCCTGACGACGCCTCTGCCGTCATGAAAAACCTCGATCTAACAAAAACCTTAGTCGTCATCGTCAGCAAGTCTGGAACGACGCTAGAAACCCTTACCAACGAGACTTTCGTAGCAAAGAAGTTCGCCGACGCTGGCCTCGACACGAAGAAACACTTCGTCGCTGTAACGGCAAAAGGCAGCCCTATGGACGACCCCGAGAAATATAGGAAAGCTTTCTATATGTGGGACTATGTCGGCGGAAGATATTCCGTGACGTCGATGGTAGGAAACGTCATCCTGGGTTTTGCTTTGGGATACGATGCCGTCATCGATATAATGCGTGGCGCCCACGATATGGATAAAAACGCTCTAGAATCCGATATAAGAAAAAACCTCCCGCTGCTCCTCGCCATGATAGGGATATGGAACCGTAACTTCCTACGACACGAGACGCTAGCGATAATACCATATTCTCAGGCGCTAGTACGCTTCACGGCACACCTACAGCAGTGCGACATGGAGTCTAACGGAAAACGCGTCGACAAAAATGGCGATACAGTGCCATACGAAACAGGGCCTATAATATGGGGGGAGCCAGGAACAAACGCACAGCATTCGTTCTACCAGCTGCTACACCAAGGGACAACGGTAGTTCCTGTGGAGCTTATAGGCTTCAAAGAAAGTCAATACGGCGAAGATATCGACGTCGAAGGGACGACATCGCAGCAGAAACTCCTCGCTAATATGTTTGCACAGTCGATAGCCTTTGCAACAGGACAAGAAGACGAAAATCCTAACAAAACCTTCGAAGGCAATAGACCCAACACAATAATAATAGCAAAGAAACTCGATGCCTATACCATGGGAGCACTACTAGCACTATACGAACATAAGATCGCTTTTCAGGGGTTCGTATGGAATATAAATTCCTTCGACCAGGAAGGCGTTCAGCTAGGGAAAAGGCTCGCCAACACTATCCTAGACACAAT
Organism: Waddliaceae bacterium; assembly: GCA_018694295.1. Taxonomy (NCBI): domain Bacteria; kingdom Pseudomonadati; phylum Chlamydiota; class Chlamydiia; order Parachlamydiales; family Waddliaceae; species Waddliaceae bacterium. The sequence continues at coordinate 12,765 of JABHNK010000063.1, read as the reverse complement.
AAAAACCCCAGAGAAGACTTCATATCCTCATGGTAAAGCTCTTCTCGACCATATTGCCGAGATGTAACGAATATGAACAAAAAAATAAAAATACCACGACGAAACAAACACTGCTACAAAGACAACGAAACCCTGATGCCAGGAATATACTACCATTCGGCAATACTATGGGACGACGATGAAGAAGTTTACCACAGACGTGACTACTGCATATCATGCTGGAAAAACGGCGCAAAAGACGAGAATATACAACAAGGGTGGAGCTACTGGAAGGCGCAGGTGCCAGAAAAAAATAACGACAACAAAAAAGATGATACCACCAACGAAGAACAAGCGCTAACTACGATAAAAGAAGCCCAAGAGAATGGTGACGAAGGCATCAAAGAGGCCTTCATCGCAGCGCTATACCTCGAAAGAAAACGTATCCTAGCCTTCAGAAAAGAAATTCACGACAATAACAAAACATCACGAATATACGAACACCCCATAACAGAAGAAACATTCTGCATCATGGTTCCTGGCGTATAGAAAAATCCTAGTCCGAACTCCGAACCATGCGGCGTAGCCGCATTAGAATTCTATATTCAACGAAATTCCCGAATACATGGAGCCGTTGAATTTATACGACGTAGAATCATTGCCATACTGGTCGCTGACCTTGAGGTCACCACCACCAGTGTATCCGACGAAAACCCTAGTCTTATAAGGTCCGCCTTTACCGACCAAAGCAAGCTCGGTGCCGGAAGTGCGGTATTCGAAAATTCCCTCAGAGCGAACTTCTTCTTGCTTGAGGCGATGACGGCTGCGTACTATCTTCCAGGCAAGCTCTAAAGTGTATCCGTCGTCTAAATCATACCGTATCGAAAGGTCTACAGGATAGACAGCGTTGATAGACCAATAATCAATAGGACGCCACGAAACGCCGATGATAGGAGTTACCTCGTCTTTTCTGATGCGGAAGTTCCCCATCATTCCAATGTGAGCATCGATATTGTCTTTGACATTATAACTTCCCCATAACATGCCACCATAGATGGCATTGTCGCCGAAACTTACATCGACTGTGTCGAAGGAGACATATGCATTGCCGCGCCATAGCCAGTCTTCTTTGCTCCCAGTGAAGCCGCCAATGCCAATGATGGCATTATTGTACGTCTTTTCGGAAAACTCGGGATTGCCAGCCCAAGATACTTCGTCTCGCTCATAACCAATAAGAGCGATGATGCCAGTATCGTTGTTCTCAAGATACTTCGTTCTCGTCATCGTCACAGCAGACTTACTGAAAGATATGTCCTGGACACTAAGGCTGGAAGCTTTGAAATTAGCGTTGCTGACATGATAAAATGAGCCTTCGATGTTCCACGACGGTGCTTTGGTTTCACCATCGTTGGCATCGACAAGCGAAAACGACGACAACAGCAAAAAAGATACTAAATAAACGATACTTTTCACGACATACTCCTAAAATTTTCTTTTATCCTTCACTGTATATAGTTAACGCTTTTTTTCAAAAGGAAATTTTAACTTCTTGCCAGCAAAAAGATTATGCGACGTCTTAGGATATCGTTGACGTAACGCTTTAAGATGCTCGGTACAGTGGCATGCTCCAATGTACGACATGCTTTCAAGGACATCAAAATCTTCGAAACCATGGAAGCCACCGAGTATCGCAGAAATCTCTCCGAAACCCTTTGCTTTATCTAAAACAGCCCCAACACCAGCATGAGCACAGGCAGTGATGACAAGACCTTCATCACCATCGAAGATAACAAGGCTCTGCTCGTCAGCGACATCGTTGTGAAGAATGCCAGTCGTCATGATGCCTTCGCCAAGAGGAACACTGTCATCACATTCGTGAAGGTGCGCTACAGCACCGATCTTTTCCTTCGTCGTCGTAGAAAACGTACTCAAAACATACACGTTTAGGTCTTTATGTAACACGGCATCAAGCCCGCCAACATGGTCCCAGTGGTCATGGCTTAAAACAAGCACAGAAATATTCTCTTTGGAAATCTTTAATAACGACATGTTATGAGAAAGTATTTCAGCGTTAGCACCAACGTCGAACATAATACCATGTTCTGGAAGAAAACAGGAAAACCCCCAATCTGCACGATACTCTCCATCAGCTTCGTTGTCGTAAACAATATCGATCTTCATAACTCATATTCCATGACATCATTGTATGTCCTAAAATGTACCTTACTAACATCGGAAAGAAGATCTTTACCATGACTCTCAACAAAACGCTTGCCGGCAGAAATTACCAAAGATGACGCTCCTTTAGGAAGCTCTATACCATACTTGTCGCCAAGCTTCTTTAAGCCCTCAAGATAAGACGCTCTGGCTAATATCGACGCCGCAGCAACAACAAGATCCTCTTCGGCACGATGCCGCTGCGTCAAGGCGATGTCGCCCAACCCCTTACGCTTCAAAGCATTATGGACGACGCTCTCGGCGGCAAACTGGTCGACGATGACATTATTACACCCCGTCTTCTTTACAACAGCTTCTATTGTAGTAGCGTGTCCCCACGCCAGCAAAGTATTTAGATTGCCAAAAGACTTATACAATTCATTGTATTTCGCAGGACCAATAGCAAGAACATGATATTGGCATAACTTTTTTATCTTAGACGACAAAGACAACGCCCTCTTATCGCTAAGCTTCTTAGAATCACAGACGCCAAGGTCGTATAGCTCTTTAACAGCGTCGTCGCTGGCATATACAGCAGCAACACATAAAGGGCCAAAGAAGTCGCCTTTACCAGATTCGTCGACACCAATGCGCGCCGTAGTGTCGACATCTAACGCACCATATGTATAAGAGAACGTCCCTAAAATCTCAGGCTCGAGGTAATATTCAATGAACTCTCCCATAGCCTTGCCCTGGACGACGAGCTTACCAGACTTGTATAACGTACAAGATACCCCTTTCTTCTTCGCAGCAAAGACGGTATATGGCGGTGTCGAAAGCTCAAAGCCCTGACTTATAACACCATCGCGAAGCTTGTCGGCAAGCGACATGTCCAGCTTCGCAACAAAAATGCTCTTTTTCTTTTTTTCGTCCATATTAATTAATCTGCCTTGTTAACTTATCTTACACGATGTTCGGAGCGTTTTACACTGATCACTGGTCAATGATCATTGATAATTGATCAATACCTGTTCCAAATAAATACAAGTATTACCGATGACAAAGCCCAAGCAATAACACCGACAGAAAGCGTGGGGATGAGGGTCATCTTAGTATGAAAGAAGTATACAGTGCCGAGATATATGAAATAGGGGATTATCGCAAGCATGCCAAAGATGACGATTTCACGGAACTGCTCGGGAGTGTTTGCGTTTCCCGCAATATAATGCCCCATAAGAGCAAAAGTAGGGAAAAGAGGAAGTAATCCCGCAAGAAAATAATACCGCGTCTTCGTGACAAGACCTATAGCAACGACAACAAGAGCGCCGATAATAGCTTTAACAGAAAGATCGAACATATATACTCCATGTTTTTTAAAAATACGTTATACCCCAAAATACCGAAGATTGACAAGAGAAAACCCGAATACTATGGATGCTATAGAAAAGATAGGGGTTAATCGGGTTTAGAGAGAATAATTTTGTCTTTTTATCAGGAAAGTATGGTATATATATTCGATATGTAAAAAAATGATCAACGAAAAGGAGACGATATGCCCGCAAACCCTGCCAATATGGGAGATATCTTTAAAAGAAAACGTAACGAGATGAGCCTTTCGCTTAAAGAAGTCGAAAATGCTACGTCGATACGGACCAATTATCTGCAAGCTATCGAGAAAGGATCTATAGCAAACATCATCTCCCACGTATATGCCAAAGGTTTTATACAACAGTATGCTATCTTCCTGGGCCTCGACGGCGATAGCATCCTAAGAGAATATAAAGACATCTTCGGAGAAGATAAAAAAGTGTCACCGAAACCAATGGAATTTGTTCATGACACCAACGACAACGTTAAACGTCTGCCAAATGCCGTGATGGTCGGGGGCTCGATACTCGTCCTTATAGCAGCATGGTACCTAGCAAAATACCTCGGAGTATTATAATGGCTGACAAGGTCCAAAGCCGTAACCCCCACGATATAGAGAAAAAGCCTAAGGCGAAGAAAAAACATTCCGCAATAGGTATAGTGCTACGAGGGTTCGCGATGGGCATCGCCGATATGATACCAGGAATATCGGGAGGGACGATAGCCTTCATTACAGGCATCTACGAAGAACTCCTCTCAGCAATAAAAAGCGTTAACATAAAAGCACTGAAAAGCCTCTTCACGCTAAAAATAAAAGACCTCCGAACAACAGTACACTGGCACTTCATAATAGCACTAGCAATAGGTATCGCTACAGCAGTCGTGTCGTCGGCACAAACAATACACTCGCTCCTCGGGGATCCACTGACAAGGACATACCTATACGCTACCTTTATGGGGCTTATCGTCGCTTCTATAGTCTTCTGCTTCAGAACCATAGGAACACGGTCGCGGGCCGTGTACCTCGCCATGATAATAGGAGCGATAGCAGCATATCTCCTAACAACGATTCCGGCAACGACGACAACAACAGCAGCAGTATACGACGTGCAGCTCGGCGAGTTCGTTATACCAAAAAGCCCCTTCGTCAACATATGGATGGTGGTTTGTGGCGCCCTGGCAATAAGCGCTATGCTACTACCAGGAATATCAGGAAGCTATATCCTTAACATCCTCGGAGAATACGATACTGTTATCGGCGCCATGGCAAACTTCGTGGCACACCTTAAAGGCGGAACAATAAACTTCGAAGCACTATCAATCCTAGTAAGTCTGGGAATCGGCGTCGTCGTAGGCGTCATCGTCTTCTCACGCGTAGTAAGCTGGGTGTTCTCACGATGGCATAATATCGCCATCGCTACACTAGTAGGTTTCATGGCAGGAGCAATGAAAGCAGTATGGCCATTCTGGGAAGTGCGATACCTATTCGATACAACAATAATAATGGCAAAACCACAGATGCAACTCGTAAGACCAATACTGCCCGACATAACATCACCACATTTTATGATAGCAGCAGCATTGTTCCTCGCAGGCTTCGTAGCAGTTTTCGCCATAGAAAAAATAGCACACCATAAAAAAACACAATGAAGAAGAAAATCTTCTGTATACTACACGCTATAACAGACGACGCCCTCGAGGACCTCGGAGGGCTAACACCACTACAGAAAGCTAATTGCCCATATCTCGACACCCTAGCACGACAAGGGGATTTCGTCACAGTAAACCCACCACAGTACGGCGGAATAGCTACGGCAATAGCAGCGCTGATCGATGAAAAAACACCGAAAATACACCTGCAACAAGGACCGCTACAAGCATATGCACGAGGATATCGCCTGGCACCACAGCAAAGAGCTTTCTCGACAAGGTTCGTCGCCACAGGAGAAGATGTTATAATCGATGTCGATGATGACATCATCACCAACGATGAAGGTAAAGCACTATGTAAATACCTAAATAAAGAACTTCGCGATGACGGATGCTGCTTCTTCCACGTAGAAGGGCCAAGAGCAATGATGATAACAGACAACTCAGAACTCGCAACACTGCCAACAACATTAGGAGAACGACCAATAACGGCTATGGGAAAAAAATGGCTGGGAGAAGTCAAAAGCGAAGATGTAAAAAAACTCCTTAAGAAAATCTCAGACACATTAAAAAAACACGAGATAAACTCCCTTAGAGAAGACCTCGAAGAAAACTTCATAAACGCCGTCTTGCTATCACAAGGAGGGACACTGCCATATGAAGAATTCGAAAATAACACAAATAACGAAAGAAAAATACTCCTGACAACAAGCGAAACATCGAAAGGAATAGCACGACTGCTAAATATCAACACACACACACTGAAAAAAGAACAAAAAAAATACGATAATATCGCATGCATAATGCAAAAACTCGACACAATATTCGAAAAAAACGATACAGTCTTCATCGAAATATTCTACCTGTGGGATAGCACATACAAAGGTAACTTGCTCGAAAAAGTTAAAACTATAGAATATCTCGACAAGAATATTATCAGACCACTGAAGGAGCACTGCGACGACAACAATACACAGCTTACCGTCATGCCACTGAAACAATGCTCGATAACAGCAGGGGAATGGAAGCAAGGTCCCGTCCCTGTTGTGATATATCCTACAAAAGGTCTTCACACCGCTCCCGCCTTCGAAGAACAATATCTTCACGACACCAATGAAGCATATGATATAACAAGTCTTCAATAATCGATTTCTATGTCTTTGATGATAACGATGTTAGGAAAAAGCAAAAAATCCAAGAGAGATTTGTTGAAGATTAACACTATCCTCTATAAACTGGAAAAAGTTAAAACCAAAGAATCTAGAGGTTAATGGATTATGAGAAAAAGAACACTAGTTACTGGCGGTGCCGGTTTTATAGGAAGTCACCTTTGTAAGGCGTTATTGCAAAAAGGACACGAAGTTGTCTGCGTTGACAACCTTTTCACAGGAAATAAAGACAACCTCAGTGACATATGGGATGAGCGGTACTTTGAGTTTATCAGACACGACATAACGTTCCCGCTTTTTATCGAAGTCGATGAGATATATAACCTCGCATGCCCAGCAAGTCCTGTACATTATCAACGAGACCCTGTGCAGACAACAAAGACTAGCGTTGTCGGTGCCGTTAATATGCTAGGACTCGCCAAGCGCCTTAAAATCCCTATTCTTCAAGCATCGACGTCTGAAGTGTATGGCGACCCAGAGGTCCACCCTCAGGTCGAAGAGTATTGGGGCAACGTCAACCCTATAGGACCTCGTTCTTGCTACGACGAAGGGAAACGGTGTGCAGAGACGCTCTTCTTTGACTATCATCGGCAGTGTGACCTAGATATCAACGTTATTAGGATCTTCAACACCTATGGCCCTCACATGCACCCTCAAGACGGACGTGTCGTCAGTAACTTCATCATGCAGGCGCTACAAAATCAGCCTATAACGATATACGGCGACGGAAGCCAGACGCGAAGTTTCTGCTACGTCGATGACCTCGTGCGAGGGATGATTTCGATGATGGAGTCTGACAGGAAATTCATAGGGCCAGTGAACCTTGGCAATCCTCATGAGATGTCGATGATAGAACTCGCTACGATGATAATAGAAAAGACATATTCCGATAGCGTTCTGGAATATAATCCATTGCCTGTCGACGATCCTATAAGGCGTAAACCCGATATATCCCTGGCGAAAGAAAAGCTTTCGTGGGAGCCTTCTGTGCCAGTAAGCGATGGCATCGATGCAACGATAGAATACTTTCAGAAGCAGCTGCAGCAGAATGTAAGCGTATGATATAATCGCTGATAATAGAGGCCTCACAGCATGTTGAAACGTAAAATACGATCGTCTTTGAGGGATTATAATGTTTATTATAGCAGAGATTTTGAATTTATAGACGATATACGAAATATTGAGGATAGCTTTTATGTCGTCGACAAGAAGGTCTATAACTTATACCCAGAATATTTCAAAGGAGTGCCGCAAGAACGCTTATATCTTTTTGACGCCATAGAAGAGAATAAAACTTTAGCGTCGGCAATATCATTATATGAAGAACTCGTAGCTAAAGGCTTCAAGAAAAGCCATACGCTGATTTCATTCGGCGGCGGTATAACACAAGACACGGCAGGCTTTGTCGCTTCGACATTGTATAGGGGAGTTCCATGGATTTGTGTCCCCACAACGCTCTTAGCACAGGCCGACAGCTGTATAGGCGGTAAGACTTCTCTTAACTTCCTCGATTATAAGAACATTTTAGGGACGTTTTATCCCCCTGAAAAGGTGTATGTTGACAGTGCTTTTATAAAGACGTTAAGCGACCTGGATTTCTATAGCGGCGTCGGAGAGATAATTAAGATGCTTCTCTTAGATGTTAACGATAAGGTCAATCTTGAAGATATAGAACGCATAAAAGATGTCTCTAAAGAAGACACCGAGGAGCTTCTATCGTTTATAGAGAAAAGCCACGAAATAAAAATCGAGCATATCGAGGCAGATGAATTCGATGGCGGTAAGCGTAATATGCTCAACTTCGGGCATTGCTTTGGACATGCTCTTGAGGTGACCTCGAACTATAAAGTGCCACACGGTATCGCCGTTATCATTGGCATGGTATATGCCAATATCGCTTCGAAAAATCGTGGGTTGCTAAGCGCAGAACAATGCGACGAAATAAATCGACGATGCCTGCTGGATAATATACCCATAAAATTAGAGAAAGAGTATTTCAAAAGCGATAAGCTCCTCGACGCCATGAAAAAAGATAAAAAAAGAACAGGAAAAGATTTGGCGATGATATTGCTCGACGAGACGCTACGACCTATTATGTGCCAGGACTTTACGGCCTCGGAATTCGAAGGAAATTTAGAAGATTTACAAGTAGCATTAATGAAATAAATTTCGGGGCGGCATTTTATAAAAATAACATTTACACTCGTTTCGCTACGCCACTAAAGCAAGATTAGCGCGTAACATCAGTTACTAAGCTTTGTAGCACAGCAGCAAAAGAGTTGACAGAATATTTCTCTAAAAAAGCCTGTTGCATTACTTGTATCTTTTTTTTCGTATCTTGATTGCTTTGGATAAAAGCGATTTTTTTTATTACGTCGTTAGGTTCCCAGGTAGTGATGAGTTCTTGAAGATCGAATTTCTTTAATTCATGAGCCATCCAAGTTCCTTCTGTTACCAATATGGGTTTTTTCGCGGCAATAGCTTCGATAAAAATACCTGAAGTCTTCCATTTATAGTGCTTTTGACAATATGGTGTTAGAATAATGTCGCTATAAAAAAGCTGTTTTAGATATTCGTCGGATGATAACACTTCTGGTAACAAGGAAAGATCAATAAAATTAAAGTGAAGAGAGGCGTCAATGCCTGATGACTTGGATGTTATGAAATGGATTGGAATTTGATCGTTTTCGCATTGATCGATAGTTTCTTTTATAATATTCAACCCTTTTTCTTTGCCTGGACGGCCTGCCCACCAACAAACAATTTTATTGATCGGTTGAGATGGTGTTTTATTAACCATAGAACAAGGCTCAATGATAGGGAATAGGGAGAAATCCTTTTCGAAAAAGATTTCTAGAGGTTGTTGTAACAGTTCACAATCAGTGAGCAGATGAAAGTTATTGTTCCTTAGCAAAAAAGCAATAATATGATGACATTTCTTAAAGAAGAGAGCATCTGAAGGCTTACGATAAATTGTATGATGATCACGATACAAAAGGCAAACGGAAACGTTCTTTGTAGGCAATAAGATCAGACAATAAATAAGGGCACGGAGTTGATGTCGAGAGAAATACTCGGTAAAAATAAGCGTTTTTTGGTTCGAAGCGATATGTTCTGATAAGAATTTATATAACGATTTTTGATAGCAGAATTTATTGTAAAGTCGCTTAATAATTCGAGGGCCAGGAACGGAGTCGAAAGTATCAATAGACAATATCTTATGCCATGAGAAAGGGAGGTCGTTTAACTGGCAATTTTTTGGAATGGCAGCAGCATATTCCCAATCGTTTATCTTGGCGGCTTTTTGAAGGGTTGTACAGTAAGAAAAAAAGTGTCCTGACATTGTTTGTAGCTTAGGCGTCAGAACTAAAAGCTTATATTTCTTAGAAGGGTTTTCTTCCATAAAGGTGGCGAGTTTTAGTTAGTATATCTTTTGTTTTTTTTGCAAATATGTTTTCTTTCTTGTTATTATGTTTCTGTTTCCCCAAAACAGAGTGTGTTGAGTCACAGAATATCTGTGTTTCGTATCTCCTCGTCGTTGGTGGCAAAAGCCATTATTTCCATTGACTGGTATCTTCGATGCAACTATTATTTAAAACTTAAATAATAGAAGATAAGAGTTTTGTTTATCAAGGTTTTTACTTCATGAAAAGCACTTTATATTTTGAGAACACAAAAAATGTTGTTCATTTTCATAATCTTATAGTTGGCGTTTTAGGGGGCGCTCGATATGTTAACAACACCGATAGCAGTTTTTTGTTATAACCGCCCACAGCATCTGCATGTTGCTCTAGAAGCATTGAAACGCTGTGAAGGATATCACGAATGCCCTCTATACATATATTGCGATGTCCCAAGAAATGATGAAGATGTTGTCGCCGCTGCTGCAACGCAAGCCGTGGCACAGGCATGGACAGAGCTGTATGGTGGCACCGTCGTTGTCCGCGAAGAAAATTTTCACTATAGAAATATTACCGAAGGCATCACGGAGATGTGCGACAAGTATGGATACGTAATCGTCGTCGAAGACGATATCGTCGTCGCTCCAGACTTCATAACATATATGCGCCGTAACTTAGAGCACTATAAAGAAGAAGATAAGGTGATGCTTATCTCAGGGTTTATGTTTCCACATGTTCATCCGCCAGAGCCTTCAACATTCTTTTTGCCCTCGGCATTCATATGGGGATGGGCGACATGGAAAAGAGCATGGAAACATTATAGCTGGAAACCTGATGGTATGGAGGAATTTCTTAAAGATCAAAAACGACGATATAGCTTTGATTACAACGGAAGATATCCTTTTTCTCGTATGTTAAAGCGTGTGTCGTCGAAAGCGGAAAATCCATACACCTGGGATATACAATGGAGTTTTACCGTCTTCGACAGAGGATGCGTAGGACTTTATCCTTCACAGTCGCTCGTGTGGAACTCAGGTTTGGCGTGTGGTGTTCATGGCAACGCACAAATACCTTCTTTTGACGGAAGAGACATCTTATATCATGGGATGCTTGACATCGAAGATTTTGAAAAACCTCGTCTGCCGACATCTTGGACATTGCCAGATGATATTGTCGTCGACGAAAAAGCATATCAGCGTATAAGCGACAATTTCAAGAAAATAAAAAGGCGCAAAAATAGAAAGAGAATAGTGGAGAAAATTATAGGAGTTTTGCAAAAGCAATGATTAAAGTTGCCTACGACAACCAGATTTTCTCCCTGCAACGCTACGGTGGCATCTCACGGTATTTTTATGAGCTGGGAAGGCGCGTTGCAGCAGCGGAAAATTTCTATGCTGATGTTATGGCACACCCGAAAACAAACGAATATCTACGCAATAATGCGCTACCAGTACGAGGGTATTATCTGAAGCCTGTGCCGAGGATGAGGAAATTCTGCAATAAGATAAACACACTATTGTCATGTGCGGCGATGAGGAACAATAAACCCGATATTATCCATGAAACATATTATCATGGGAAATCGGCAATAGTGCCAAAAGGATGCCCTGTTGTGATAACAGTGCACGATATGATACATGAAAAGTTCCCAGAGATGTTTCCAAAACATGATAATACCTCGGCAAAAAAACGTCGCGCTGTAGAGCGTGCCGATAAAATAGTATGTGTCTCTGAAAACACGAAACGAGACCTCCTCGAGATATTCGACGTTGCCGAAGATATCATTTCTGTCGTATATCATGGCTTCGAAATTACAGAAAACGAAGAACAACAGCCCTGTGCTTTATCACAGCGCCCATATATTCTATATGTTGGACAGCGTGAAGGATATAAAAATTTCAAAGCATTTATCACAGCATATGCAGCGTCAGAAACATTGCATAAGGACTTTGATGTCATCGCATTCGGAAGCAAGGATTTCAACAGCGAAGAATTGTTATTGTTGAAAACATTGGGAGTGGATAAAAGGCGTGTTAATCATATGACCGGTAGTGACACTTTTTTGGTTGCATTATATCGCAACGCTGCTATGTTTGTTTTACCTTCTATTTATGAAGGTTTTGGCATACCACCATTGGAAGCAATGAATTTCGGATGTCCAGTGGTGTGTAGCAATACAAGCTCGATTCCAGAGGTCGTTGGTGAAGCAGCACAGCTTTTTGAACCTACCGATGTTGAAAAAATTAGAATAGCTATGGAAAAAGTTGCGTATGATAAAGAAAGGCGTAATAATCTTATTATGCTTGGTAAACAGCGCATAAAGAATTTTTCGTGGGATAGGTGTGCACAAGAGACAATGGAATGCTATAAGGAGTTAGTAAGGTGAAAAAGATAATACAAAAGACAGCGCTTCGATGGCGAAGATCCTACCTCAAGCGCCGATATCATGGCATGATATCTTTGAAACCCAAGAATAAAAAAATACAAGGGAGTGTGCTGATATCATATGTCGTTGGCGATTTTCTCAAAAACCCCCAGGATATACCATGTCACCATACCAATTGCTGGGAGATGTATCAGATAGCGAAGACTTTCTTGGAAAAGGGATATTGTGTAGACGCTATAGGTTTCAAAAATACTGATTTTTCCCCTAAAAAGCGTTATGATATCTTTATTTGTATAGGACGTAATTTCGAGCGCCTTATACCTCTCCTTAATGAAGATTGTGTTAAAATTCTTCATGCCACTGGAGCTCATTGGATATTCCAATACCACGCAGAATATAATAGGATAGTAGCATTGCACAAACGTCGAGGAATAACGTTGACACCGAAGCGTGTCGCAAAGCTTTTTTGTGGGCATAAGCATGCCGACTATATAACGATGATAGGCAACGACTTCACAGAAGGGACATATTCTTTTCTAGGAAAAGAAATTTATAGACTTCCAGTTCCTGCTGTTTTTACACGAAAATGGGATGACACCAAAGACTACGACCGTTGCCGGAAAAATTTCATATGGCTAGGAAGTGTAGGGATGGT
>JABHNK010000062.1 GCA_018694295.1 Waddliaceae bacterium | reverse complement strand
TAGAAACACAAAAGGCTTCCTCAGGCGTTATCCCATACCGCGCAATCGCTTCCTTGCCCTTGGAATTCCCCAACAACTTCAGCTTCTTAACAACAGACTTTACGTTATGCATTATTCACCTTTCACAATCTTCAACGCTTCGGAATACGTTTCTTCGTGGATAGTCTTAAGTGGATTGTTGTCTGTAGCGCCAGTATCAATAGAATAGTAAATTTTTTGTTTAACATTAAAAATATGAGCCACATTCGGAGGGGATGGATATTCATAAGACTTGTAATTATAGAAGGAAATATCAAATTCAATTTCATTTTCTGTGAATGGATAAATAGCTAGATATGGACGAATTTCTTCATGATCATTAATATAACTTAGCAATTTTTGAGTACAGCGAATATATAATTCGCGAGAATTTTTGATTGAAAGCGATTTGTCTGATTTGAAGTAAAGCGCAACTGTATTCACTTGATCCATCAATTCTCCGCTGACAATTGTTGGAGATAGGTCTTCAGTCTTTTTCATTTCTTCAACAAAGGGAGCGATCATGCGATTGAAGGCTTTTACATGTTCACTTTCCGACCCTTTAAAAGAATCGTTTGTTACGCAGCTAAATAGGGCAAGAAAAGCTAATAAAAAAGGTAAAATTTTCATTATAATAATCCATGTTGTTCTTTAAAACGATCGCCTAAGGCATTGATTTGTTTTTGAAGTGAAGGGTGAAAGAAGTCGTGGCCGAGGAAGCCCGCTTCTTTGCTGCTGGCAAGGCGATGAATGTTGTAGCCTTCTGTGTTGATGCCGGCAAGAAGATCTTGGTTGTGTTTGCAGGCATAGGTTGAGACTATATCACCATCAGGAATATAGTTGTCAGTACGGCGCATACCGTTATTCGAAAGTATATATCCCGGAGAAAGCATCCTCCCGACAATCATATTACACATCTCTTTAGACATGTCATTGTGTGACACCCCAGCAATAAGGGCACCATGACTATATCCATAGTCGTATACGGTGTGGCTGCTGTCTTTTGCGCGTTCGCCGATAACTTGTTTCATGACCTTGGCGCTTCTTCGTATGTTATTAGTTATTATACCGCAAGTATTTAATTTAAATTCAAAGGCGTCTAATAAAACGCCGTAAGTTCTATTCGGTATGTAGTGTACTTTAGCATTTCCATGCGCTTTTGACAAGGCTTCTGCTTGTTTTTGTCCCTTTCTGTAGCTAGTGTTGATGCCTGGATGATAAAAAATGGTGGCATCGGGAACTTCGACGTTTCCGACAACAGTATATTCCGGTATCTCGTCGAGTTCTTTTTTCCTGCGGAGTATTTCCCTGGTCATCATGGAGAGAGGACCATTATAATATGGTGTTTTATAGTCGGCGTTGACAGTGCTGTTGCTAGAAGCGGTATTGGAGGTGTCGAAAGATATGTTGTTTATGATATTTCCAACGGTCTCTGAACACGACCACTCACCATAAAGATCGAAGAAAGATAAAGGATTGTTGTGGATGTAAGCATAAAGATTTGGACCATCGCTAAAACCACGAGGGTCTGGAGTCGTCCAACGACCCGTATCAGAACAATAATAGCGCTTGCCGAAGAAAACAAAACCAAGCTCGTCATCAGTGCGCTTGCTACAAAAGCGCCACGGGTTTGCAAGAGTAGAGGTATCTAATTTTGTTTCTTGAGAATCGAAGATGTTTTCTTCGCCATAAGCAGTATATGCATACCTTTCGGCTACACCACCGGAAGCTGCATCGACAAGAGCAACGACATGCCCATAACTGTCATGGATAGGAGCGTATACAATATCGTCGAAATCGACGGCAATAGCAGCGCCGATCTCGGCACCACGCCCTAGACCAAGAACACGGAATTCCACCAGCGTACCATCGTCGTCTGCAGCACCAACCTCATTGTCGCTAACATACAAAAATCTTAGATGCGCATGTTTCGCCCAACCATCGCCCTGCCAAAGATATGTCGTCTTGTCCATGCGCCTATTAAAAGCATCGTAAGTGAAAGATATTTGGATGTTGTCATCCTCCGTAACCGTTATAAGCCTGCCAAGAGCATCATAAGCATACGTAATATTCTCACCTCCGACATGCTTCGCTGTGATATTGCCATTAAGGTCATAGTCATAGGTGACATCACCATGGGCAAGAAGCTCGTTATATCCGCCAAGGCTATATTCTTCGCCGTCCTTCTCAATTCTGTTGTTAATAGAATCGTAAGCATAAGTGTGTGGTGTTGAACCCTTCTCCTCTATGATCTGGTAGAGACCATCATAATAATAGTTTTCTGTACCACCAGACGACGATATTCTAGAAGTAACATTTCCGGCATTGTCATAAACAAGCTCTTCGGTGAAAGCATCCATCTGTGTAGATGTTCTTCGTCCATTGAGGTCATAAGAATGTGAAGCCTTTCCAGTCTTCCCTATAAGCGTCGCTTGTAATATTACGCCGTTGATGCCAAAGGCATCGTATGAGTGTGTATATTCAGTATCATCTTTTTGGTAGGAAACATCACGCAGGTGAAAACTATCGTATAAATACTCTACAGAGCGATTGTCGGGAAGTGAAAGGCGAGTAGTGCGTCCTTTTCTGTCGTATGCACATACTACATCGAGGTCATTGCCAAGCGTTTCATGAGTGATACGCCCTGCGGCGTCATAGCTACGACGTGTTGTTGTATTCGAAAGCGTATCAGTTACTGCAATAACTCTACTGCTTTTGTCGTATGTATATCGGTAACAAAAGCTATCGTCAGAAGATGAGAATTGTTGCATCCTCCCCATTTCATCGTAGGTGTGATAGATGCTAATGCCACTGGGCTTTGTTATAATTGATAATTGTCCATTATCATTATAGTTATACGTTGTTTGTCGTGCTAACGACGTTTTGAAGCGCTCCCATAGCAATTTTACTCTGTTAAGAGGTCCATATTCCCAAGCCGTAATTTGCTGTTCTTTTTCTTTGCCATAGGCGAAGACCGTTTCAGTGTGGCGGCATCGGTTTCCTACAGCATCGTAGCGTATCTCGTGTTTTGCGACGATGGTGCCAAAAGGATCTTTCTTCTCGGAACTCTCGATGCGACCTAGAGCGTCGAGAATTGTTGTCGTATGTGTTCCCTTCGGGTCAATAGCCGTTGTCTTCAAAACCTTCTGTCCACGACCATTGTTGAAGCTGTGGTCGTAAATTATTAGCGTCGTATTCCCTAGCGCGTCGGTATGATGTATAGGCTCGTTAAAATCATTATATTGCGTAGACATCTTCGTGGTGGTGCCGTCGAAAGCGAAATTAGTAGTCTCTAGAAGGTTGTCATTCTCATCATAGCGTAATAATGATGTCTCAAGAACTCTGTCATTGCCATCTTCGGCGCGTCTTTCTATTACGCGCCCTGCAAGGTCGTGAACTTCGACAGAAGCCGTGTAATCATTTTCTTCTGGGCCGTACCACTCTTTTGTTGACTCTAGGCTTCCTAGGGCGTCATAGACGACCTCTTGATGCATCATGGTGTCTTCTTGCGTCGTTGCTATCAACCTCCCAGCGCCATCGTATTCGTAATCTGTGCGGTATCCTTCAGCATCGGTGGACGACACCATGTTAAAGGCATTGTATGTTTTCTCTGTGGAATAGATTATAGTGCCATTATTATCTAGACGTTCTTCATGGATTGACCTTCCAAGAAAATCGTATGTGAATATTATCGTTGTGTCATTGGTTTCTTTCTTGCTTCTTAGCGTGCCGTCAAGATTATAGCGGAACTCTTCGGTAGTGCCGTCGGGATATCGTATCGATATAGGCTTATTGCTGATGTTGTATGTAGTCTCTGTTTTATCACCGTTTTCATTGATCATTATGGTGACATTATCAAGAATATCATATTCCTGACGCTTTATAGATCTTATAGTGTCACTATTTTCGTTGAGAACTTCTGGTGATGTCGTCGATATTAACCTAGAGAATTCATCGTATTCGTAGTTGGTCTCGTTACCATAAAGGTCTGTATGAGCGATGATATTTCCGAGATAATCATAGCGGTTCTTCGTCGAACGTGATGATGTCATGTCAGTGGTCATTATCTTCGATAGGACAGGTCTGTTTGCGAAGTCGTAGTCAGTGATGACGTGGCTATTGGGCTTGAAGTCATGAGCTTCTATGACGTTGTCGTTGAGGTCATATTCTATCTTATTTATTCGGCCGAGAGCATCGGTTTCGCTGGTGAGACGACCCTCGCGGTCATATTCTTTAGTGGTGCGGAATGCAAACTGTCCTTCGGCATCATATACATCGCTACCAGAAAGCAATCCATTGTCATCGTAGCTATTTATTACCCTGGAAATGAGGATTAATTCGTTTGTGGTGATGTCGCAATAGTATTCTTCGACAACTTCAGGGAAACCAAAGCTTGGCTTAGCCTTTCCTTTAGAGTCGACGGCATCATAAGGCTTGATTTTCGTGACAAGACGTTGTGTTTTGAAGAAGGGCTTCTCAGAATCGTATTCTGTAATGCCATCGTCGACGATTTTCTGCGTCATGCAAGCATTTTTGTCGTAGCTATAGAATGTGCGAAGTTGTATGGGGTCGTCTACTGTACCGACAAGCTCTGCCTCAAGAAGATTCGTCCCTGTTTTATAGCGATACTTTGTTATCGTTCCATTATCGGTGATCTTGCTTGTTATAAGGTTCAGTCCGTCTTTGGAATATGTATATCGTGTGGCATAACATTCGATATTGCTAATAGGGACGCCGGTTTTTTTGTGTACCGTAAAAGTTTCTGGAGCGTCGCCAGTGATATTGCCATAGAGGACTTCTTCTAAAACATTGCCTTTCTTATCATATTTAAAGGCTCGTGACCATGCTACGCCGTCATTGCCTTTTCCTTTGCCGTTTTTGTCGCTAAGTGTCGTTGCTATAAGGTTCGTTGAGTCTTTGGAATCGTTATTAGCCCAGTAGAATTTCTTGATTCTGTATGTTTCACGTTGACCAGAGTCATTTTCACTGAGAAGCCCTTCGACAGATATAATCCTTTTATTATAATTGTATATCGTAGCATTGTCGAGGGCATCATAGACAATAGTTTTGCCGCCGCAGACTTCACGATATCTATTTTTTTCCCAGGCTTTGCCATGGGTAATTTCGTCGAGTTCATATATAAATGTCGCTGTTATGATAGGCTCAGCATCGTTGCCGACAGGCTCACGAAGAAGGCGCGTGCGGTTAAGGCAAGAGTCATCATGATGATAGGGTTTGATATTAACAATATTATGACGACTTCCCACGTCGTTATCGCCACCACTATAGTATTCGATATCAATATATTGCCCTTCGAACTTCTCGTGGCGAGAGAGTGCTTTGAATTCTTTGTTGTATAACAATTTATAATGGAATTTGTGGCTGTGCTCGTTGTTGAAAACGATATCTTTCAAATAATAGTTTTCAGAATTCGGCACCATACGAACGGTGTTATAAAAGACTTTCTTGCCATCGCTACTTTCGACACTAGTGCTGGCGTTGTCATCACCATAATAACGTATTGATAACGACCCGAAAACAACATCTTCTGAAGCATTGGTTGCTATAATTTCGGCGATATTGTCAGAGTCATCATATTTGTAGAGAATCTTGTTGCCATTGGGAAGGTGTTCGGCAGTGATATAATACCTACCTTTAAAATCATATTTCCCTGTTTTTGAAGGATAGCGACACATCCTAAACAGGTGCTCTGAGCCGTCGCCATTGGTGAGAGTGCATCTTTTGGCATATTGTTTAGAGTTGCGGTCTCCTCTTAGAATGTCATTTTTTAGGTTTGTGCGACCGCTGATGACACCCGACCCACAGTTGGTAAGAACGGTTTTGTATGTATGGGGCATCGGTTGCAACGAGAGATTGTCTTTTTTAACACTACCTTTTCCGTCATAGCTTAACACCGAACCCGATGATGTACGTATAGAAGCATAATGATGGTCATGACGGTCGTCTTGAATAAATTCCATCATCTGGTAAAAAGGATGATTCCATCCTGAAGCGATAGTATATCGTGTCAAAGAGTCAGATCGAGATGGCTTCTCATAATGCCGATATGACCGAGACATCGCAAGAGGGACGATGCTAGGAACGACGATATCATTATATTGAGCAACATAGTCGCCAGAGATAGCATCGACGGCGTTATTGACGATGGAAGATGGCATGAATTCATTGATAGAACTAGCAGGTATTTCTGGAGCATCTGCATTACCTTTTTTTATAGGATTTTCTTTGCAGAAATCCAAATCTTCAATGTCGTCATCAGCGAAAGAAAATAATGTGAACGATAGAAAGAAAATAACAAGGAAAGAAAAACGCAAACCTTTCATGTAAAAGCCCCTTATATAGTTAAGAACAGACCTTACGCGCTACTCTCACTTTATTAGCGTGCTGCAAGGAACAATCTGCTACGTATTCCTCCTCGCCCAGCCCTTCTGGGCTTGGCTCGTCGGAAATACTCGCATCTTGCCCCTTTTGCTACGCCACTAAAGCAAGATTAGCGCGTAACAGCAGTTAAGAATAGTCATAAGCGTTCCAACATTAGAAGAAAAAACACTTTTCTGTGAAGGGAAAAAATAATTAAAATAATTGCTTTATAATATATTCTCAGTGTCATTTAAGGATTTTCGTTATTTTTCGGAAAGGACTTTTTGCGACAATAAATTCTTTAAAGTGGCTTATATTAATCAACTGTTCTAATCTTAATCTTAGTTTGTGTAAAAGACATTATTAGATGTTCAAAAACTGTAACAAAAGAAAAAGATTAGAAAATCAGGAAGAACAAGCATGAAAAAAATATTTTTACTTGTATTATTGTTGTCGAGCTCATTTGGTTATTCAGAAGCAGAGGCTTTGGGTTCTCTTAGTGGTGAGATTATATCGACTGCTGAAGAAGAGCTTCTTTGTCATAAATATTTTCCAAGTAAGATTATTACTCTTCCCGTGGCACCAGTCATTCCCTTAGAGTATCATGTCTTTCCTCAGCAATTCGAAGAAGAATTGGATATTGCTTGTGGAGTATATTGGGGGACACCAAAAGACGTTAAAACTATTTGGGAAAATATTAATCAAAACAAAACTTTATCAGAGATTTGTGCAGAATTAGAGTCCGGAGTTTTTAATGTTGAAATATCAATGAATACTGCTCAAATTGACAAGGATACATTTTATGGAGAATCAGAAATGCCCGGCGAGCTTCGCAAGGCGGGATTTAAGAAAATTAACATTTGTAAAAAGAAATGGGGGGAGTATCCTGTCTTAGTTATTGATGCTGTAGATGAGAACAAAAAACCTATTTCTGCTGCATGGGTGGGATTGAATTATTCAGGTTACACACTGGTCGTTACATATATTTATCCTTTAAAAGACGTTAAAAAGGAAAAAAGAAAATGGAGCGATTTTGTTAACAAGACACAAATTTTGCCTCGAGATAAGCTTTTGAAAGCTTCCGGATATGATATCGAAAAAGGATCTACTGTCATGACTTTGAGTAATTGTAAGATCAAAACATTATCAGAAAGAAAAAAATCAGATGGAACAATGCGCTTAATGGTTTTTCCTTTAACAGAGCTGACATCAGTTACTATAAGTAGCATTGAAAAATGTTTCACGGAGTTTTCCGATGAAGAATGTGTGAAAGTTCATCTGAATGTTGATTCTCAAGCAGATGGTTATAATGTGGTGACTGATTGTGTCGTTACAGCTAATCCTAAAAACGTCGACGATTTTTCATTGATAGGAGAAACAATAAAGCAGTCTGAGAATGTTGTTGTGATGAAACCAGCAACAGAGTAAAAATCGTAGGTTCAGTTCCTTTCACATCGCCATCGTTTCGATGGTGATGACGGCAGAGGCAAAACGAAGCCTTGTGTTGCGCGGTACGCGCAGCATAAGGCTTCGTTTTGTCGAGGGTTTGCAAAGGGGGCACGCCCCTTTGCCGCGGGATTGTCAAGGGCACGCGGAGTGCCCTTGACCGGGGATTGTTAAGGGCGCGTGCCCTTAACAAGGCATCCGCAGTAGTTTTGTCTGTAGAGGTTGGCTTGTTTGCTTAGGGCGATGGATTTGCGGTAGCCGTCATTTTTCTTGAAGTTTTCTGGGAGGTAGGTTGTGGAGTATTTTTGTGCTAGGGAGTTGCCGATGTTGGTGATGGTATCGTAGTTTTTGTGTGGGGATACTGTCAGTGTTGTTGTGAAGGCGTCGAAGGAGTGTTGTTGTGCGTAGATTGCTGCGGCTTCTAGGCGCATTGCGAAGCATAGGGCGCAGCGGGGGCCGCCTTCGGGCGCGTCTTTATGTGAAGAGGTTTCTTTTAGCCAGTGGTAGGTATCGTATGGACCTTCTATGAAGGGGATATTGAGGTTTTCTGTGTATTGGATGGCTTCGTCGCGGCGTTTTACGTATTCTTCTTCTGGGTGGATATTGGGGTTGTAGAAGAAGACGGTGATGTCGTATTCGTCTTTGAGTTTTGTGAGGGGGTATGTCACGCATGGCGCGCAGCAGGTATGTAGTAGTAATTTTTTCATGGTGACAATGATACCCCAAAAAGGAGAAAAAAGCAATTATCTTTCAGAATAGCAACTTGTTTTACCCGTGATAGCATAGTTTCTTAATTGAAGCTACGCGGCAACCCTAGTTGTCATTTTATGTATTTCGGGGGTTTGGGGGAGAATCCCCCAGCCAGTTATATTTCTCTGTGTTCTCCGTGCCTCCGTGGTAGTAAATCCTATTTCGGAATCCCGCTGTTCTACGCTTTATGTTATAATTATCCGATATACATGCATTTTCAGTAAAAATATTATAACCCATGATTGCGACCTATACTTTGCCATAGGATTTTTGCAGTGGTACAGGTGCGAAGATGAAAGACGAGCGAATGTTAAAACATTCGCGAGGATAGAATCAAAGCAGATGTGCTGCTACAAAAAGACATATGGTGAAGCCAAATAATAGCAAATGGGTAAATAAAAACAATAAGAAATAATAATGGTTTAAGATATTTATATTAACATGTTTATATTTTTTACTAGGGATTTTTAGAAAGAAAAAAGACACTGTTTCCTATAGCATCCATAGTGTCAGGCAACCTGACTCATTTTGTTCCTCGCGAATAGTTACAACTATTCGCTTGTCGCTCACTGAGCCATCTTGCCCAACTCTATGGCACTAAAGGAAATATAGGGCGCAATCATGGGTATAACGTGTAGGTGTCAGTTCTTAATATAGTGGGTTTAAAGAAAAGGTGTGATGTGGTATTCTTATGAAGATTACAAATATATGCTATGGTTTTTTATGTCTTCTTATAGTGAAAAAAAATCTTTGTCGGCGATACTCGAGGGCGGGGACTTCTCGCAGCTCGAAGAGTATAAGTCTCCTTCGTCGTGGCCTACTGATATCGAAGGGCGCAAGACCCTTGTACATCTTTTCCTTAAAGCTGGCGAGCAGAAGCTTCGTGCTGGCACCGACGCCGATACTCTCTTCGAAAGAGCTTCGCAGGTCGCTGGCGGCAGTGCTGACGTCTTCTTCCGGCAGGGGGTTATCTTTGAGAAGAACGAGTCTTCACTGGCGATGCTTAAGAAGGCACAAGAAAGATACCAGAAAGCCCTTGATGTCGATGGTGCTTTTTTCGACGCCCTTGTTGGCCTAGGACGTACGCATGCGAAATCTGGTGCTATCACCGGCGATGTGGAGCGTTTCTCCGAAGCCGCCGCAGTTTATGCTTCTGCCGACGTCGTCGCCGCAGATAATATCATGTTCCAAGGGCTTCTGTCATGGCAGCGTGCCCTCCTTGCATATTGGGAAGGTAATGCCTCCGGAGAGGTTAGCGACTACCACAGAGCATTACAGCACTATTCCGAAGGCAGAGAGTGCGGATGTAACATCCCGGAGTTCTGGACGGGATACGCCACACTTCTTATGAAGATGGGCGCCACCCTTCGCCGCGAAGATCTCTACGAAGAAGCTATTCGCTACTACAACAAAGCTGTAGACCTCGATCCCAAATATTTCGGTGGATGGCTTGCCATGGGTAATGCCTTGATGAACCTATATTCTAACAAGGTATCAGAGAAGCTCTTCGCCGACGCCCACGAGGCTTTCGCTATGGCTTCGACAATAGAAGCACACAACTACCACCTACTGCTTAACTGGGCGCGTCTCATCACAATGTCGGGGATAGCACATTACGACTCTCAGCGCGTACGTATGGGACTGCCGAAGTTCGCCGACGCACAACGCCTCAACGCCGAAGATCCCGCACTATACCGTTATTGGGGAGAGGCTCTCATCGCACAAGGACGCCTTCTCGAGACGCTAAATTTCCTAAGACAGGCGGAGAATACCATCGCCAAAGGTATAGAGCTCGCCCCCGAAGATGTCATCCTATGGTACCACTACGGCGCATGCTATAACGAATACGGAAAATATTTCGACGACGAAAGATATTGCCTGCAGGCGATAGAGAAATTCAACGCTGGACTCGTCTTCGACGAGGACTCTTCGCTCTTGTATTATGGCCTCGGTGTGTCGTACTCCACCCTCGCAGAGATGCGCCTCGACGATACCCTAATAAAAAAATCATGCCAATGCTTCGCCAAAGCTTACGACGGCGGCGAAAGAGCTCCCATATTTTTCAGCTCTTGGGGGCTGACGCTTATGAATTATGGCGAGATGATGAACGACCACAACGCTATCGTCGACGCCATAGGAAAATTCGAGAACGCCATCGCCAATACCCCAGAAGAAGCGCCAGACCCTGAGCTTTACTACCACTACGGATGCAGCCTCGACCTCCTAGGAGATTTCACCGCTAACGAAGAACATTACGAACGCGCCATCGAAGCCCTTACATATACTCTGC
Source organism: Waddliaceae bacterium (assembly GCA_018694295.1). Classification (NCBI taxonomy): domain Bacteria; kingdom Pseudomonadati; phylum Chlamydiota; class Chlamydiia; order Parachlamydiales; family Waddliaceae; species Waddliaceae bacterium. The sequence continues at coordinate 13,084 of JABHNK010000062.1, read as the reverse complement.
AGCTCGACCCCGGAAATAACGACGCATGCTACAGCCTAGGCCTTGCTCTTTCACACCTCGGAACCCTCGTCAGTGACGTCGATGCCCTAAGCAAAGCCCTAGCACTCTTCGAGAACGCCGTCGGTGGCGACAACGAAGACGATATGGCATGGAACGAATGGGGGATGACACTACTATATATATCACAGATGCTACAAGATCCAGCACAGCAAAACGAGACACAACAATATACCGAAGGCGCCGAAGAGAAACTCCTGAGAGCCGTCTTCCTCGGAAATATCCCCGCACTATACAACCTCGCAGCACTATACTCCCTAACAAACAACACCGACGCCGCCATCCACTACCTACGTCGCAGCTACGAAAGCCGAGCAATGCCACCACTAGACGATATCCTCAACGACGACTGGCTACAAAACCTCCGCAATACCCCCGACTTCCAAGACTTCGTCAAGGGGTTCCGCACCCCTTAACAATCCCGCGGCAAGGGGAAATATCCCCTTGCAACCCCGACGAGAAAGCGAAGAATGCCCCTGCGATGCGCAGAGACCTTCTTCGTTTCTCTTTAGGTGTTGAAAAAGGTCATTGCCATTATTGGTAATTGCTCAGAACATCTTGAATATTATCAGACCTTGCTGGCAAAGCCTTTCCTATACGCTCTACGCTATAACTATCCGCTATCAATGTCTTTGGCGTGGTGTGGGGCAGAGCCCCACACTCGTTAGCGTTTACGTTTGCGCTCGTTTTCGGTAAGGATACGTTTTCGTATACGTATTGATTGTGGAGTGACTTCTACGAGTTCGTCATCTTCGATAAAGTCTATGGCGTATTCTAGTGTGATATCGCGTGGTGGTGTCAGTGTGAGGGCTTCGTCTGTTCCGGAGGCACGGACGTTTGTCAGCTGTTTACCTCTGATGGCATTTACGACGAGGTCGTTATCGCGGGCGTGTTCTCCTACTACCATCCCTTCGTATACTTCGTTGGTAGCGTCGCAGAACATCACCCCACGGCTTTGTAGGTTGAATAGTGAGTATGCGTTAGCTCTTCCTGGTCCCATAGCGATGAGGACGCCGTTCTTTCTGCTGGCGATGTCGCCGCACCATGGAGTGAACTTTTCGAAGACTGCCGTCATAATCCCTAGCCCTCGTGTTGCTGTGAGGAACTCGTTACGGTATCCCATGAGTCCGCGCGTGGGGATTAGGAATTCTAAAGACGTTATTCCGTGTTCGTTTGTTGATAGTGCCTGCATCTCGCCTTTCTTCTTGGAGAATTCTTCTATTATCGCTCCGGAATACTCCTGTGGCACCTCGATATGTACACGTTCCAGAGGCTCGTGTTTCACGCCTTCGATGTCTTTTATCACGACGCGCGGCTTTGAGATGCTCATCTCGTAGCCTTCGCGGCGCATAGCTTCTATCAGCACCGAAAGGTGCAGCTCTCCGCGCCCACATACTGTTATAGCGTCTTTTTCTGCTACAGAGGCGTCGATATGCAAGGATACGTTAGATTTTTTCTCGCGCTCGAGCCTTTCGCGGATCTTGTTCATAGTGACGTGCTTTCCTTCGCGGCCGGCGAAGGGACTGTTGTTTACCATGATGTCGACAGAGACGGTAGGTTCGTCAAGGACAGGACGCGGAAGCTCTACGACGTTCTTCGGAGAAGAAAGTGTGTCGCCGATCATGACGTCGGGGACCCCGGAGATAACGACGATATCGCCGACGCCGGCTTCTTCCATCTCTACGCGCTGTAGCCCGAGATATCCTTCGATACGTGTTATTTTGTAGGTTTTTTGTTTACCTTCGATGTTGACGAGGACGACGTTGTCGCCTTTGGAGACGGTACCCGAAGCGATACGTCCGCACGCCTGTCTTCCGACGAAATCGTCATATGCCACCGTCATCGACTGCATGACGAAAGTATCGTCCATAGAGCCTTTCGGCGGTTCGACGGACTCGACGACGAGGTCGAATAGGGGACCCATATCTTTTGGGGCGTCGTGTAGGTCTTTCAAAGCGAAGGCATTGATTCCCGAAGCGTAGCAGTATTTGAAATCTAGCTGCTCGTCGGTGGCGTCGAGCTCGTGGAAAAGGTCGAAGGTAAGGTTTAGGGCATTGTCGGGGTCGGCATGAGGTCTGTCGATCTTGTTCAAAACGACGATAGGCTTTAAGCCCATCTTCAAAGCCTTAGAAAGAACGAAACGCGTCTGAGGCATAGGGCCTTCCTGAGCATCGACGAGAAGAAGGACACATCCAACCATCCCAAGGACGCGCTCTACCTCTCCGGAGAAGTCCGCGTGGCCGGGAGTGTCGATTATGTTGATCTTGTAGTCGTGGTAGTATACCGATGTATGCTTCGAGAATATGGTAATACCACGCTCGCGCTCTTGGTCGTAAGAATCCATGACACACGTAGGAACATGCTCGTTGTCACGGAAAATATGAGCGTATTGTAGCATGGCGTCGAGGAGCGTCGTCTTGCCGTGGTCAATGTGTGCTATTATCGCTATGTTGCGGATCTTTTCTGGTGAAATCATATATTGTTTAAAACCTTGTAATTTTGTTATATAGAGCAACTAGTATACAATGTATATATGATAAAAATCAAGAAATAATTTGTTTTTGACGGTTAATATCAAAAAACACGCCAAAACGTATAAAATACTTGAAATATAGTGCTATATCGTATATCATTGCATAACTTCATAGCGGCGATATACGCCGTATATATATTATCACAACTCTCTGTAAACTGAGGAGGTTACAATATGGAAAAGGAAAACAAGAAAATACCATATTCCGCCGAAGGTAACCTTATGGAGACAAAGACCAGTCAGCTCGACGACATGCTTTTGGACACTCTAGAGCAGGCGATGTATCGCTCTACCGAACAGGAACGCACGCATGAAGTAGGACGCATCGTTGCTGAAAATACTTTTGTCGACCTTGCTATCGTTGTCTCGCATCTTCCTGCAGCTTTTCGTTTCGTCGTCTTTGAGAACATCGAAGACATCGAGGACCGTGCCGAGTTCCTAATAAATACCAACAGAATGACGCGCCGCACGATTTTCAAGCAGCTCTCCGATAAAGAAGTATGTACTATCCTTGAAGCTATGCCTTCTGACGAGGCAGTGAGTATCCTCGATGAGTTCTCTGAAGCACGATATAATGCCGTAGTAGCCCTCCTTGACGTCGAGAAAACCCATGGCATCAGGGAACTTCAGCAGTATGAGTTCAATACTGCCGGACGCCTTATGACCAATGAGTTCTTTGCATTCTCGCGCGATACTACCATCGCCGTAGCCGCGGAATATATCCGTAACAACCCAAACATCGACTTTACGAGGTCGATATTCGTCTTGGACGATGACGGCACACTAGAGGGGTATGTTCTGGCGAGGAACTTCATCATAAGCGCTCCTTCGGTAGAGCTTCGACAGATAATGAAGCCTGTCATCAACAAAGTTACTCCTGACGCTAGCAGGTCTGAAGTCATCGATATCGTCGAAAGATATAAAATCTCTACGCTTCCTGTCGTCGATGATGATATCCTTATAGGTATCATCACCCACGACGATGTTGTCGAGATGATGGAAGAGGTCGCCGACGATACAATAGCACAGATAGCTGGTACCGTCGAAGATGTCGGTGAACACGAGCCTGTCTTAAAGCGTTTCATCTGGCGTGCTCCATGGCTTGTCGTCACCTTATGCTCGGGGTTCGCCATGGCGACGACACTTTCGTCGCTACAGCATAGGATGTGGTACGCTATAGCGTCGTTTTTCGTCCCTCTAATCACCGGTATGTCGGGGAATGTAGGGATACAGTGTAGTACGCTTCTCGTAAGAAGTATGGCGACAGGGGAGCTATCAAAAAGAAGTCAGCGCGCTACCATGATAAAAGAGATGATGCTCGCCGTCTTTACTGGCCTTGTCTTCGGCTCGGCAGGGGCACTCGTAATCTATGGGCTACACTTTGTAGGTTTCGACCCCATTCCCGTTCTCAATGTACACGCCATCGCCGCCATCGTTGGCGCAGGGATCTTCGGAGCATGTATAACGGCGGGAACGCTAGGCGTTGTTTCGCCGTTCTTCTTCGCACGTATCGGTGTCGACCCCGCAGTGGCTTCAGGGCCTATCGTCACGGCATGTAACGACTTCTTCTCGATGCTTATCTTCTGCGTGATAGCTCATACTATCAGCAGCTTTATTATGTGGTAAACCGCTATGAACCTCGTATCTCTATACGTCGTAGTAAAAACAAAAAGTCTTATAGACTATCTCTATACAGTATCACGCTACTATATACGCTCTTGGCGATACGCCCTCGCCGATACCATGATAATAGCAGCGTATCTGTGGCGTAGCCCTTTTAGGATACACAAAAACTTCCTCATAAAAAAAGGTGAGAAAGACGTCTACACCTACGGCGAGACGCCAATACTTACCATGAAAAAGATCGCCGAAGAGTGCAATATCACCGCAGACGATACTTTCGTAGAACTAGGAAGCGGAAGAGGAAGGACGGTGTTATGGGTTAACATCGCTTTGGGGTGTAAGTCTCGAGGTATCGAGATAGTACCTTTCTTCGTCGACAATGCTGCAAGGATATGCAAAACGCTGAAATTCCACGACGTCATATTCTCCAAAGAAGATATGCTATCATGCGATATCATCGACGCCACGGTAGTATACCTTTATGAGATATGCCTCGAAGACACCATCCTCGAAGCCATGACGAAAAAATTCGCCTCCCTACCTTTAGGGGCGAAAGTCATCACCGTCAGCGCACCTCTCGAAGCACCATATCTTCCCGTCACCAAAACCTTCACAGCAAAATATCCGTGGGGTGACGCTGAGGTCTTTATACACAGAAAACAATGATCAATGTTATAGGATGCTTCCTAGCTTAAGATTTTGTTTACGGCATTGCGGCGGCTTTCATTGAATTTCTCATTGGTGCGTCGAGCGCTTTCTTCTTCTTGATGAGCTGCGCTTATGCTTGACGATAAACTATTGCTCAACGCTTGAGTCGAATCCTTTTGTCCTGTGAACTTAGTGCTTTTGGCGTTGTTGTAGGTGCCTTTTGACTCTCCCAACACCGACGATATTGCCGAAGCTCCTTGGAAGGCAGCCAGCCTTGGACTGTTGGGAGCAGCGCCTCCCGATAGTATCGTAAGAGCGCCGCCGGCGACTCTCATAGTAGTCCCTAGTCCGCTGCTCATCTTCTTGGCAGCTTGTTCATTAAGTGCGCTTGTCTCTTCGGAGAGCCTACGACGCTCAAGTTGATTGCTTTTTTTTGCGAGCCGTATGGCTTCATGCAGCAGCTTCATTACATCATTGAAGGCGATGGTCTCAGGAGCAGCTTCTCTGGGCATATCGAGGAATGTCTCTTCAGCAGATTTCTCGCTATGGTCAGCTTCCAGAGGCGCCCCTGTAGGTATTTGAGGTGTTACTTCTGTTATGGGCATATTATCTTCTCCTATGTTAGCGCCATCCCGCTGTTATGGCTTCGTTTTTGGCGGTCTCTAACCGTCTTTTGTCGCTAAAGACTTCACAAAGACTGGTGACAGCACGCTCCAAACTCTCGGTGTCGAGGGTCATTTTGTCTTTGATTATATCGTTAGCGCCTTCTTCTCTGGTTTTTTTTGCTCTGAGCGAGCCCGTTTTTTGTTTGGTGGCGCCTCCTGATATCTCTGCAGCACCCTTTACCACGCCGGAACCTACCTTTGCAGCTTTGACGACTTTCCCCGCAGCTCCGGGGACGCCACTGACAACTTTACCTGCACTAAAAAGTCCCAAACTTATCCCCGCTATCGCCAGAGAACTTACGGTATTTAACACAGACTCTATGCTCTCTTCAGTAGGGCCTTTGCCATCTTTGCCTTCGAAAAGCTTCTCCAAAACACTGGCGATGGCTTCATTGCCGTTGAGGCCGTCATTGACGACGAGCGCTCCGCCTAAGAGACATGCTACGATGACAGGGGCACTCAACCCTCCGCTAGTAATTATCGATGTGGTAGCAGCGACGATATAACCCACCGTTGTGGCTATCTTGTCGAAAGAACTAGATACTTTGTTGCTTTTACTGGCCTTGACAAGTTCTTCGAGGCAGTTTTGGCGTGTTTTATTGAGCTCTTTTTTCTTTTTTTGGCCTCCTTCTATCTCTTTTTTGGCATACCTGGTAGCATCTTCACGCCCTTCGGCATATGCCTTGAAGGCGTTGTTGACAAGCTCCTCGATGTTGATGTTATGGTGAACAGGGACAGGAGGAAGGAGAAGCGGTGCCGCGCTGTTGTTGCCAGTGACATGAGCGCCATAATTTATCGCAGAAGACGCCGAGGATGTATCTGCAGGGGAACCTACAGGAGCAGCGAGATCTTGCGTAGCCGGTTTCGCGAAGGCATCAAGAGGCCCCCAGACAGGGATTTTAGCGGAGGTGGTGGCGTCGACAGCGGCCATGTTCATAGAATGTGTTCTCCGTTATGAATTGTCGTCATTTATACCAAACCAACGCTCTTTAAGTAAAGCGATATGCTTGCATAGCTCTTCATCAAGGGCGCGCATCTCGGAGCATAGCAATGCTTCACGGGCTTCTTCGAGGTTCCCGAGATTCATAGCACAGTCTGCAGCATGTAGGTGGGGAAGAGGGTCTTCGTCGTCGAGAAGTGCTGCGAAACCATACGACGCCATGGCATCGCCAAACATTTTCTCTAGCTGCTGCGAGGCGGCGAGACCCATCCAGAACCTCTTCGACATGGGGTCCAGGACGGTAAGAAGGCGGAAGATTACAAGAGCGTCGTTGTATTTACCGTTGTTGTAAAAATGGTATGCTGTGCTGTAGAAAGTTTCGATGGCTTCTTCGGAGATGGCATCATATTCTTTGGGAATCTCTTCGCCAAGGGTATGTTTCTTCACAAGGTTCTCGACGAGAGCCCTTACGCCTTCGTATGATGTCGTTTCAATTAGTGACGTCATGCTATTGTCCTCCTGCCATCTTCCTCGCTTTGTTGATCTTATCGTCGTGGAGGGGTTTCAGTATGCTTTTTGTTAGCTCGTAGGTTTCAAACCGCTGATTCATAAGCGCCTGAGTGTCTTGTAGGGACATCTGATTCTCGCTGCTGAGGTCTTCGCATTCCGTTCTGATGGAATCAAGAAGGCGTTCCTTCTCGTCTTTAGTCCATACTTTCTTGTCTTTGGGGATATCGACGCCCATCTCTCGGGCTTTGCCGAACATGCCCTTTAGATCGTTGTTTTTGCTGATGTCGAGCTTATCTTTTTTGTCGAGAGAGTTGTTGATCTTCGTAAGGACAGAATGCAGGTATTTTATGTTTCCCTGCTTTTCTTTGATGTTGTCGGTCTTGGTCTTCATGGTCTTCTCGAGGGCTTTAAGACGGTGTGCCTGGACGAGAAGGGCTAGGTCTTCGATACAGAAATCGGCGTCGCCATCTTCGGCGACTTCGACACCTTTCGACTGTAAGGTTTTAAGAAGGTCAACAGGCGATGTTTCTTCATTGATTTTATCAGTCATCATCATCTCCCCAGGTTGTTTTTACCAGTACACGTATACACTTCTGAAGACATTATCTACAAGATTAAAAAGTTCGGAGTTCGGAATAGGATTTTCCTACCACAGAGCCACGGAGAACACAGAGAAAGAGAACTGGCTAGGGGAATCTCCCCCAGACCTCATTTTTGAATGGAGAACTGCGATCTTTTTAAAATTCTCGGGGTTCTAGGGGTGAAACCCCATATGCATTAACCTAAGCTAAAGTAAGGCATTGACACTTGGTCGAATATGGCATAGTGCATCACCCGGACACGGCAGTGCCCACTCTCGACGTTGTCGTAAGAGTAAGGTTGCATCTTTACGTTTGCTATAGGAAAAACAAAAAAAGGAAGCACAATCAACGACAATGGCGACAGCTGTGCGTCCGCTGCGCGCTCTGCGCAGTGGGCGCTCTCTGTGAAAACTCTGTGATTCCTCTGTGATCTCTGTGGCAAAATCCTATAGAGTGAAACATCAGCGATGACAATCTAATGCGCTGAAATAAAGGACGCTAGCGCTTAGGTTGATGCATATGGGTTTAACCCATTTTCATCTTCGCACCTGTACCACTGCAAAAACCCTATGGTAAAGTATAGGTCGCAATCATGGGTTTAAACCCGGCTGTCTAGTGGACAACCGGGTTTAAACTTTTGTTCTCAGTGTTCTCCGTGGCTCCGTGGTAGAAAATTGGGGCTCGGGGCTCGGAGTTTGGGTTATTGAAGATCCATCTTCTTTGCTACGATGTCGAGCGCGGCGTTGTAGACAGTGTCAGGGTCGTTGTCGCCGTCGACGATGTCGAGGATTCCAAGATTTTCATAGAAAGCAACGAGAGGCTCTGTCTGCTTGTGGTACACCTTAAGGCGTTCGCTTGTTACTTCAGGCTCGTCATCAGGACGTCGTATTAGCTCTCCGCCACATACGTCACAGACGCCTTCTTCTTTAGAAGGAACGACTTGCGAATATGTTTGCCCGCATTGTGTGCATGTAAAACGACTTGCGGCACGCTCTATGAGGACTTCATCGTCGACATCGATAAGCACGACAAGGACCTTCTCAGGATTTGAAACTTGTTGCTGGAACGCTTCTGCCTGTGGGAGCGTTCGTGGGAAACCGTCGAGGAGGTATCCATTACCACCAGGGTCGGCAGATATCGTCTCCAAAACCATGGCGATGGTGACTTCGTCAGGGACAAGGTTTCCGCCGTCCATATATTTTTTAGCTTCGATTCCAAGAGGCGTCTCGTTGGCAATGTTCTCACGGAAGATATTCCCTGTAGAAAGATGGAGGAGCTTGGCGTCGGAAGAAAGACGTGAAGCGACAGTTCCTTTGCCGGCAAGAGGAGGGCCTAAAAGGATGACGGTATAATTTTCGTCAGACGTATTCATATTGGTGTTCATAGGTGTGGTATTACCATGGTTACATGATGTCATTGCTAATAATAACAGACATACAACGTTTAGTACAATTTTCATTTTTTAATCCTTTATTGTTAGTGTATCACATATTTTTTCCACCACGCATCAGACGGCGTAGTAGCGATTTCTTCGGCGAGATTTTTGCCGACTTCGGTGACGACGCGGCTTTTGACGTTGTTATACCATTCCTGTCCGCGAGGGTTTCCTGTCTCGATCTCACGTTTAAGCATAAGAAGCATCTCGATGTTGTCGGCGTCGCGGGCAAGCTTGGCTTCGAGGGATTCTTTTCTCTCGAACTCCTCGATATAAGAGACGACTTCGGCGCCTAACGGTGAAGAATCTCCGATGTCGGTAAAAACATTTTCCATGTTTGCAGAAACATAACGTTTCTGGACATAGTTGTGGTCGCCGACGCGGCTTTCTGGAAGGTCGTGGAAGACGCATAGTTTCAGGAGCTTAGCTTCGTCGACGCCGTCGCCGTAAAGATGCGCAAGGGCATATCCTATGGCGATGGTGTTGAGGGTGTGTTCTGCGACAGACTGTTTCCCACTGCCAAGGAAGGCATACCCCGATCGTGGTATCTTTGTGAGCATGTCGACTTCGTTGAGAAAATTTACTATAGACTCCATCATTCCTCCTAGCAGTGATTACTTTGGAGGTGATATTGTTGCACGAACCCATGAAAATGTCGAGAAAATAAAGTCATTGCATGGAACGAAAAAATCTTTTGTTGTTGACGTTATGTGTTAATCCAGAAGCTTGGTATTGGTTCAAACCAAGAGTTATCGATCATGCTTTGTACGACATTTGCGTCGAAGAGCGTGGGGTCGTTGCTCTTTAGTAATGTTATTGGAGAGGTGTCTTTAAGCCACTGTGCAAGCCATGGTCTTCGTATGTTTAATGAGCTTTCACCGCCATTGATAGCGTTGTTGAATAATACGAGGCTTGTAGAGATATAGTTGTTATATTCGCTGAGTTCTTCGCTGTCTTGTACTGTCCCGTTGATAGCTACTCCTATTGTTGAGCTTTCTTGTGAAGCGTATACATATAGGTCTCCGTCGATGTTAACTTCTACAGGATATTTTTTTTCTTCGCCGATGTTGCCGTTGAAAGCCAACATCTCGCAGGTTCCTACCCCGATTACGTCGTAGCTTCCTGACGTGCTTCTGTCCAAGATACTACCCATAACATGGAGTTTTACTGTCGTCGCTGCGTCTATGGTGCCGATGATGATAAGGTCTCCACCTGTTGTCGTATCGCTTCCTGCTGCCAAGGCCTCATCGTTGAAGGTGAGGTTGCCTTGTTCTATACGTATTGCGCTGCTTGCATTCGTCACGCCATCGGCGGGTATTGTCAGCGATGCCGACACTCCTGCTGTGGTGTTGTTGCGTATCCATATAGCACCGCTTGTGCTGTTTGTCGCTGTGAACGATGCTATTCTTGTCTTCAAGCCGCTTGCAGATCCTATTCCTGTGTCGGCAACAAGAACCATTCCGCTTGCTATTATGAGGGCATCGGCATCAGCGACTATGGAGTCTGCCGTTGCCGTTATAGCTCCTGTGATGGTCATATTCTCGTTGATAGTTACATCATTAGCGTCTGTTATCGTCAAGCTTGCCAATGTCGATGTAGCGCCGACAATGCCGCTGAAGGTGATATCTCCTGTTGCTCCAGCGTCGATTGTCAAGGTATATGCTCCATTGACGGTGCCATTGAAGGTAGCGTCTCCTATTCCTGTGTCTATGGTGGTATTCCCTGCTAATGTCACCGTTCCGAAGGTCATATTTGTGTCTGTAGTGTTAATGGTACCCATGATGATCGCTGATGACGGACCATTTGTGAAGTCGACACCTGTTGTGAATGTTATTGCATCTTCAACAACGTTTCCTATTATCACTGTTCCTGTGTTGAGGAAGTCGACAGCATTTGTTATGGTGTTTGTTGTCCCTGTGAAAGACAGGTTATATCCTTGAGCTTCTGTTGTCAGCGTCGTAATAGTAGTATTACCTTGGAATGCTACGGTGGTATCGTCAGTAGTATCTGTTATTGCTACTGTTGCCGCTGTCAATGCCCCGGCACATGTTGCGCCGTTGGAGTTTGCTATTGTCAGCACATCGAGCGTCGTCGTCGTCCCTACAGCTCCTGTGAGTGTTATTGTTCCACCTGTTCCGGCGTTGAGGGTAAGGTCATTGGTCTCGCCGAACACGCTGTTTGTTGTCCCTGCTATGCTGATATTAGCTCCTGCAGCGACGCCATTCGCCGCATTCAGTGTAATATCTGTGCCAAGAAGGACGGCATCGCTTATTGTGATAGTGCCTCCTGCTGTTACGATGTCTGCATTGAGCGTCGTCGTCGCGCCACTGCCGTCGATGACGAGTGCGTCAGCGCCTGACATAGTGATTTGTCCATCGACGGTGATGCTTCCTCCTGACGGTGTGCGTATAGTTGTCGGGTCGTTAAACGTTATGGCGTTAACTGTTATGGCGTGTTTCCCTGACGATTTCCCTATTGTTATTCCTGTGAAGCCGTTTTGCAAGCGTGCTATTTCTGTTGCTGTAAGGTTATAGTCTCCTGTTGCATCGGCGCCTATACCTATACTTGACGTTGTAGAATATGGTTCTAGTTCTATCGTCGTTGCGCCGGAGATATTAGCTGCTATATCGATTGTTTCGGACGTTATATCTATCCCACTAGTTACACCGCTTATTTCTGCGTTGATAGCAATAGCCCCTGTCGTGTATAGGCCGAATGTCGACGCGCTTGTTATCGCTCCTCCCAGTGTTATTGTTCCTTCGCTTAAAAGATCGACCTCGTATCTTGCGCTTATTTCTCCCGATGTTGTGACAGACGTTGTTCCATCAAGATATACGTAGTCGGTATTTGAGGTGATGGTTCCTGTTGTTGTAAGCGTGCCTTCGGCGATGAGGTCTATTTCTTCGTCGGCCAAGATATCTCCTGTCATTGAGATGTTCTCTGTCGCATCAGCATATGCGTACCCTCCTCCGGCAGTTATGTTACCTGTTGTTGTGATGCTACCGTCGTTTGCGCTAATTCCTACGTTACTACCAGAGGAAATAATGTTCCCTGTCAATACTGTTTCCAAGGATGCGATTTGGATGTAGCTAGTGGCAGTGATATTACTTGCTGTGTTGATGTTTCCTAATGATAATAGCACGAGGCTACCGGTCATTGTGAGGTCGCCTGCTATTGTGGCATCACCGTCCAGCGCATACATTATCATACTATTAACAGTGATCGCCTCTGTCGCAAGGCTACCGTATGAATATAATAAGAAGTTTCCGTTAACGGTAAGATCTTCAGTTATTGTTATGCTGTTGTCTGAATATAAGTATATGGCGCTGCCTGCTATTGTAATGGTATCGTTGATGACGATGTCTACTGTATCTATTACTATTACTATTCCTGTTGTTCCTGATGTGGTTATTGCTCCTTGGAACGTTGTCGTTCCCGTTCCTGCCGACTGTGCTATGCCTTTTACGTTTATTGTGCTGTCGGCTGTTACGTTTGCTGCCGACGTGATTGTTATTGTTCCGGGCGCTGTAGTTGTTCCTATTGCCGCATCGAAATCTATGTCTCCCGTCCCTGCTGTTATTCCTAGCGTCTCAGTAACTGATGTCGTGCCGTTCAGTGTGCTTGCGAATGTTACTGTTCCTGCTGTCGCTCCTGTATCGATAGTTATACCGTCACCAAGGACTGTAGCGCTATTAAAAGTCACGGAGCCACCAACACCTTGATCGGCTCCTGATGCTCCTGCTGTGCCGCCGACGGTGGTGATATCACCATTTAACGTCGTTGTCGTTCCTGTCGATGTAATTGATATCGCTCCTGCTACTCCGCCGTTTCCTGCGAGGTATCCTGCTCCGCCAGAGGTTGTAATTGCCGCTGCTGTTATGGTATCGGTACCATCGGTTGTCAATGTCACGTTGCCGCCTGCGCCGCCGACATTGTTTGTCGCCGCCGCGCTACCTATAGTGCTTATTGTTCCGGTGACAGCTATAGTTCCTTCTGTAGAATGGAGTGTTATAGCTCCTCCGGCTCTTCCTATGCCTGTCGATGTGCCACCGTTTGTTGTTATTGTAGCAAAAGAGATGTTTCCCACCGTCT
>JABHNK010000061.1 GCA_018694295.1 Waddliaceae bacterium | reverse complement strand
CTATGTTTCTACAGGACTAGTGCTCTTCAACGGAAGAGTACAAGGCGGTGAAAGAATAATGGACTTCCAAAGATCTAGACTCGCCAAGTGGTTCAAGAGCTCTTCACCAGCAATAGCACTGAAGAGTAACGATCCTACACTCTTTGGCGCCGACGTCGTAAGAAGTATGCTCGATGATTCGTGGTTCGAACCAACACCAGAATTATGGACCAAAGACCGCGACTTCGTTAGAAGATAAAAAACTCACAACAACAAAAAGCAGAACGTCTATTTAGGCGTTCTGCTTTTTTCATTGTTCATTGATCATTGATCATTGATCAATGCTTCTATCCGCTATCGAAGCACTGATAACTGATAACTGGTCACTGGTCACTGGTCACTGATTTCGCTATTCTTTTGATGAGCATCTCACGAGAAAACATCTCAGTGAATGTTACCATATCGATAAGATCTTCGTCGAGGGGAGCGCCATGAAGAACGTGTTCTTTGACATTCTCGATGATGGTAGTAGTAGACACCCCAGGAGTATATGGTACCATCCTGAAGATTCCCATATGGCGGACGTCGCCGTAGTATTTCTCGGTATTCTCTTCACTATAGTCGTCGCCATGGACGACGAGGTCGATGGAATGCTTTTCGATAAACCATAGTGGTATGCCTCTCATAGGACACGAGGGGACAACTTCTGATACCAATGACGACGTCTTAACGGCGGCAACGCGTTCGTCTAGCGTCATAATAGGGAGTCGTTTGTATGGGGCAGCGTCTTCGTCTGAGCTGAGACCTACAATGAGCTCGATACTATGCCCTGGAAACTCTTCCTTGGTGCAATCGATAGCCTGCCGGAAGAAATTTTTGTGCCCACCATGAAAGAGGTCGGCGATCATATCGACATATACGCGTATAGGCTTGTCGTCATCGACAACATCACCACCAAAAAGCATCAGCGGCATAAGAAGCATTGCAACAAGAAGTTTCTTAATCATCATGATCATCATATTTTTTTTCGCCACATATGAAATAAGACTTTCAACCACAGAGGACACAAAGAACACAGAGAGTAATAGAACATGGCCGGGGGGTATAAACTGTGAACTGTAATTGGTAAACTAAAGTATTACCTATGTTGGTGAACTGGACCGCCTTATTCCTCTCTGTGTCCTCTGTGGTAGAAAATTCCTATTATTCTTTCTTTGTGGTTAGCTCTTTGTGGTTCAATGCATCATAGAACCATCCTTTTGATGCCGTTTTTAATAAGGGTTTCATTGAAATTTATGAGAAGACCCACTTTTTTCTTTGCAAGCTTCAGATATGTCAAAAGTTGTGCTTCGTGGATTGGTTTTATTGTTTCCACGGCCTTTAGTTCGACGATAACCTCATCTTCTATAATGAGATCGATGCGAAGCCCCGACTCCAAGGCATGGTTTTTATAATGGATAGGACAGCGTACTTGTCGTTGAAATGGAATTTTGCGACGATGAAGCTCATATGCGAGACATTCTTCGTATACCGTTTCGAGTAGTCCTGGACCGAGTTCTTTGTGGACGTCGATGGCAGCACCTATAATATCTCGTGTCAGAGTTTCTTCGCTATAAAGTGTTGATGTCATATTCTTCCTTCCTTTCGGGGGTCTGGGGGAGGATTCCCCAGCAATTGTCTTTTCTTCTCTGTGTCCTCTGTGTCCTCTGTGGTAGAAAATTCCTATTCTTCTTTCTCTGTGGTTAGCTCTTTGTCTCCAAAGCTGAAACACGCTCAACGAGTTTTTTGATGTTCCTAAGTAGAACTTGCTGACGTTGATGCTCTCTCAAAGGAATAGCTGGGATGCCACCATACTTCCCTGGAGATTTCAACGATTTGAAGACGACGCTGCGCGCCGCTACCATGATGTTGTCGCCGATAGATAGATGTCCGACGACGCCTGCCTGACCGCCAAGGACGACATTCTTTCCTGTCGTCACTGACCCAGAGATGCCAACCTGTGCGACGAGGAGGTTGTCGGTGCCAATATGTACGCCGTGGGCGATCTGTACGAGGTTGTCGATCTTGGTGCCACGACATATGACGGTGTCTTCAAAGCGCGCCCTGTCGATGGTGGAGTTGGCGCCAACCTCGACGTCGTCTTCGATGACGACACAACCATGCTGAATAAGTTTGGTATGTTTGCCGTCGCTGCCAGTGTCGTATCCATATCCGCAAGAGCCTATTACAGCGCCCTGCTGGACTATTACCCTATCACCAAGGCGACAACGTTCCCTGATACTAGCATGCGGATGTAACTTACACCCTTCGCCAAGAGTCGTCCCAATACCGATATAACAGTGTGACCCTATCGTCGTGCCAACACCGATGACGGCGTCTTTGTCGATGACAACATAAGGCCCCAACGAAACATTTTCGCCGAGGGTAGCAGTCTCATGGACGACGGCAGTGCTATGGACGCCGACGAAACCCGAAGGCTCTTCAGGACGTAGAATGTCGAGGAGCTTCTGGAAGGCTAGGCTAGGATTGTCAGATATAAGATATCTCTTTCCTTCAAACTTATCAGCACTCTTGTCGATGAAGATGACGCCAGCAGAACTGTCGCGTGCAGCACCAGAATACGAGGCATTGGCGAGGAATGACGCCTCGCTGTCAGTAGCAACAGAAAGGTCGGCGACGCTGGTGATAGCATGGCTGCCGTCACCGACGAGCTCACAAGCCGTAACTTCTGCAATCTCTGCGAGGGTCAATTTTATCATCATACCTTCCTTTTTATAGCGTATAGGAATAGCGTATAGCGTTTAGTAAAAGAATTGATCATTGATCATTGATCACTGATCATTGATTTTAAGCGCTTCTTCGATGATGCTGTCGAGGTCTTCGGCACTATTATCGTCGATGTCTTCAACGTTGACATCTTCGATGTATGATTCTTCAACAGTTTCTTCTTCAAAACTTGCGTTTATTTCAGCGAAGTCTTTGTCCATCTCGGCGATTACTAGAGACGTGATGTCAAGGTCTGACGAGAAGAAAAAACAGCTGTCTTCATTGACGACGACTTTAAAGCTTCTTTCGGCAGCGACCTTCTTAGCAGCACGGTTTACGCTTTCTTGCGTAGTCTGTATAAGTTTGTAGTTCGCCTGGTTGAGCATCTGGTAGTATTGATTCTGGTCGCGAGAAAATTTCTCGTTTAAGGCGTTGAATTCCATTTCCAGACCTTTCTGCGTCTCAGGAGACAGACTGTCGATGTAGTCGCCGTCGTTGAGGTTGTCAGCGAGGGCGTTTATCTCTTTCTCAGTGACTTCTAAAGAAGATATCGTCTGCTGCTTGAGTTCGTCGAAAGTATCTTGTCCCTGCTTGCCGAGCTTCGAATGCTCGATGCATAGCCTGAAGTCTACGACGCCGATATCACTGAAAGCGTTTCCTGCTGTGTTGGCTTCTAGAGCGAACCCTAAGCATATCATCATAATAAAAAGGGTGAAAACGATAAGATGTTTCATGGATGTAATCTCCTTGTTGTTGTCCTATATTAGTTTAAAATTGTGCCCCGATGTTTAAGAAGAACCTGCGTTCGTCGGCCTTCTCTTTCGGGTTTAAAGGTATGCCATAGCCCAGAGAAATAGTAGGTGCTCCAGGGAATAGCGCGATATTAAAACCTGCGCCACACGATGTCCTTAGCGTGCTTATATGGTATTCTTTGTCGCTGACATCGCCAGCATCGAAGAAGGCGAAGACGCCAAGCTTATCGAAGACAGGATACATGTATTCGCAAGACAGCAGCATAAGGGAGATACCTCCCTGAGCAGTGGCTCCGCTGCGTTTAGGCCCTATGGAATAGTCGCGGTATCCGCGGATGTTGTCCTCGCCACCAAGAAGAAGACGCTCGCTAATAGGAAGCTCGTTGCCTTTGGTGCCGATAGGCTGGATGAAGTTGAGGTTCATCCTGTATTTCATCACACCACGACGCCAAAGAGGATGGTATAGCTTGTTGTCATATTTCATCGTGCAGAACGAATAACTTCCGCCTAATCCTGTATAGTCGACGGCAAGGCGTGACCTGAAACCATTGGTAGGCTTGTAAGGGCTGTTGGTGGAGTCGTAGATCATAAGACCGCCAAGGGTAGAAGTAACACCACCCTGAAGAAGGTCCCTCCATTCATCGGAATTTTTGTCGATGTCGTTGTTCTTGACCTTAACGTCGGTGTCTTTCAAACGGTAGTTGGTGCCGAAGGTAAGGTATTGGTTTACTGTATAGTATGCGTTCACCCCGAAGCTCGTAGCGTCTATATCGTAATCATCGGAAAAATACCTTTTGTTGCTCCTAGCAACGTCGAAGCCTACAGTCCATGCCGTGTCCATAAAGAAAGGCTTCGTCCATGAAAGAAGATACGATCTCTGTTTTTTTCCGATATTGACCTTTCCATGGGCGTATTCCCCGCCACCACGGAGAGACGCTCTGTCTTTGCTGAAAATATTAGCAAGGCCGTCGATGTTGAAGTTCTTTTCAAGAACGTCGAGAGCGACGAATAAACTGTCGGCAGTGCTGAAGCCCATAGCGAAACTTATGCTTCCCGTGCTGCTCTCTTCGACTTCTATGACCACATCGCGGTATTGTGGCCCTAAGGGGTTCTCATCATGGGGGTTCGCAGGGTATATGTTTACGTTGGAGAAATACCCTATATTAAGGAGGCGCTCTTCGGTCTTCTCAAGTTTTGTGATATTGAAAACCTCGCCAGGAGTGAGAAGCGTCTCGTGTAGGATGACTTTGTTCTTGGTGACGTCATTGCCGGCGATCTTTATCAGCCCTATACGGTATTGTAGCCCTTCTTCTATGGTGAAGTGTACGGAATACTCCGAAGCGCTCTCATGGAGGCGCGGCTGTGGAGCGGCATAAGATTCGATATAACCGTGACGGCCATAAGCCTCGGTCAGGATACTGACAGTCTCGCGGACTTTGTTCGGAGAATATGTGTCGCCTTCAGCGATAGGAAGCATCTTGGCGATGGCTTCGTCGTCGAAGATGTTATTCCCCGAGAATGTTATCTTTGAAAAGGTATATTCCTCGCCTTTGTCGATGGTGATGTCGAAGATAAGGCGCTTGTTCTTGCTCTCCTGTAAATCTATAACAACAGTAGCATCGGCATATCCGAGATTTTGGAAGTAGCTGTAGATGGTAAGCCTGTCGACCTCAGCAAGGTCTTCGTTATAAGTGCCACGACCCGAAAGCCAGCTGGTAAAAAGATTGTGCTTCTTGGTTCCTACCATATCGAGAAGGGCGCCTTCTTCTTCAGAAGAGACACCGTGGAATGTTATGCTCTTGATAACTCCAGAGCGTCCTTCGTCGACGTCGATGGTGATGTCGACTTCGTTGGTGTCGTCATCGACGTCGAGAGAATACGATAGCTTGGCTTCGAAGAAGCCTTTCTTGGTATATATCTGCTTGAGCTTGTGGAAGGCCTTGCCGAAAGCTTCACGGTCGTAAGTGCTGAGGGCTTTTATGCCAAGCTCTTTACCAAGACGTGACTTCTTTATACTCTTTACACCTTCCCACGTTATCGTGCGGATAATAGGTCGTGGCCATATGCTCAGCGTGATATCAAGGTCGCCACTATCATCGATGACGATGGAAGGCTCGATACGGTCGTATTCGTCGGCGAGAGTCTTGAGGTCGGCGTCGAAGTCTAACGGCGAAAAAGGCAAGCCTTCTTTCGTTAGCATACGCGCCTTTATAGCATGTACGTCGAAGGATATTTCCTTGTCGCCATGATATTCTACGGCGATGTCATCGACGACTTTGTCGTCATAACGCTGAAGATGTTGGGAATGTAATCCTCCGGAGACGAAGATCGCTGCAATAAAAATAAGTGTCGAAAAAATACGTGTCATTACAATAGGTATATGGTTGTAGCATAAAATGGATAGTCAGTGTAGTAAAACCAAACCATTTTTGCAACAAATAAGTTCGGAGCTCGGAGTAGGACCTTGAATGCCTTCTCCGAACTCCGAACTATGAACCCTGAACTCTGAACTAATAGCTACTATTTAAGAAGCGCCTTTCTGCTGAGCTTTATCTTGCCAGAGCGGTTGTCGACATCAAGAACCTTGACGCTGATAGTGTCGCCTTCCTTGACGATGTCGGTAACCTTGTCGACGCGTGACGTGTCAAGCTCGGAAATATGACATAGCCCTTCTTTTCCTGGGAGGATCTCAACGAAAGCACCGAAGTCTACGGTAGACTTAACAAGACCTTCATAGGTCTTTCCGATCTCGGCTTCGGCGATTAGACCTTTGACGATCTCTTTTGCCCTCTCCATCATAGCAGCGTCGCTGCTGGAAATGCTTACCTTGCCGTCGTCGTCGATGTTCATCTCAACACCAGTCTCTTCAACAATGGCGCGTATCTGCTTGCCGCCAGGGCCTATTACAGTACCGATCTTCTTAGGAGGGATCTCAATGATCTCAATACGTGGAGCGTAGCTAGAAAGCTCTTTGTTATAAGCAGGGCACGCATCGAGCATCTTCCCAAGGATATGAACGCGGCCTTCCTTAGCTTGGTTTAGAGCTGCCTTCATGATGTCATAGGTGATGCCATCGATTTTTATGTCCATCTGGAACGCTGTGATGCCTTCGCCGTCGCCAGTGATCTTAAAGTCCATATCGCCTAAAGCATCTTCGGCGCCGAGAATGTCGGACAACACCGCAAACTTCTCGCCTTCGAGGATTAGTCCCATGGCAATACCAGAGACAGGACGCTTTATCGGTACGCCAGCATTCATCATAGCAAGGCAACTTCCACATACCGACGCCATCGACGAAGAACCATTGGACTCCGTGATGTTAGACTCTAGCCTTATAACATAAGGGAAGTCAGTATCAGAAGGTAACGCTGCAGAAAGAGCACGCTCGGCAAGCTTGCCGTGGCCTATCTCACGACGGCTGGCAAAACCTGCACGCCCTACTTCTCCGACGGAGAAAGGCGGGAAGAAATACTGTAGATAGAACTTATAGTGGCTGTCCTGGTCGAGGTCTTCGAAACGCTGAGCCATACGCTCTCCACCGAGAGTACATACCGCTACGGCTTGTGTCTCACCACGAGTGAAAAGACAGCTGCCATGAGTCCTTGGAAGATAGTTTGTCTCGATGTCAATGAATCTGACGTCTTTGGTGCCACGACCGTCAGGACGTACACCCTTTTCGAGGATCAAAGAACGCATGTTCTCCGCCGTCAGCTGCTTGAAGGCTTTGCCGATGTCAGCTTTGTTATGAGCAGGGGACTCGACACCTTCAGGGATAAGCTCTTCAATGATACGCTCTTTCAAAGAAGAAAGCGCTTCGTCACGCTCTTGCTTGGTGGTGATCGCTGAAGCTTTGACAATCTCTTCGCCAGCAGAAGACCTTACAGCAGCAAGAGTCTCTTCAGGAAGGACGCGTAATGTTGCAGTAGCCTTAGGGACGCCTACCTCTTCGCGCCACTCTTTAAGAGCACGACATATTAGCTTGATAGATTCGTGACCTTTATCAAGAGCTTCCAAAACTTGCTCTTCAGTGAGGAAGTCACAGAAACCTTCGATCATAAGGATGCCTTCTTCAGTTCCGGCAAGGACGAGGTCTAATGAAGACTCTTTCTGCTGCTGGATAGAAGGGTTTATAAGGTATTCGCCGTCGATAAGACCAACACGAACAGCACCAACAGGCTTAAGAAGAGGGATGTCAGATATCGTTAACGCCGCAGAAGCTGCACAGATTCCTAAGACATCAGTAGAATTTACTGTGTCATAAGACCATACATAAGTAAGAAGCTGTACCTCATTATGGTACCCTTTAGGGAATAAAGGACGTAAAGGACGGTCCGTAAGACGCGATACCAAAATCTCTCTCTGCGAAGGACGGCCTTCACGTTTCATAAAGCCACCAAGAGACTTTCCTGCAGAAGAAAACTTCTCCTGGTAGTCGACGCGTAGCGGTAGGAAGTCTATGCCTTCACTAGGTTCTTTCGATGCACATGCCGAGCTGAAGACAACGGTGTCTTCGACTTTTACAAGGACAGCGCCATTAGCTTGTTTTGCAACTTTTCCTGTTTCGAATGTTAATTCTTTGCCGCCGATAGTGACGGAAATACTCTTGCGTTTCATATAGAACTCCATAAGTAAAAATAATAAATAATATGAGAATCTTCGAGAGAAGATATAGATAGAAGCCAGAAAGAAACCTTTAAAAACTGCAGATTAAAAATTTATCTCTGAATTCTATAGCTACCGCCTTCGATATTCTCCGTTAATAAAAAAAAAGGCGGCTATTGCCGCCTATTATCGTATCTTGCTCTACTTCCTAAGCTGCAGACGCCCGATAAGCCCCTGATACCGCTTGGTGTCGGTAGAGTTCAAGTAGTCGAGAAGCTTACGTCGCTGCCCGACGAGTTTCAGCAAAGCTAAACGCGATGCATGATCTTTAGGTGAACGCTTCAGATGCTCCGTAAGTTCGGTAATCCTTTCGGTAAGAATAGCAATCTGAACGTCTGCCGAGCCAGTATCTTTCTCGTGCAACTGAAACTTCTTGGTTATTTCTTCTTTTGTTCCTTTATCCAGAGACATTATAAGCGATCTCCCTTTTTTTTGGTTGTTCATTGTCATTTATTTCGCAAGTACATCTATTATACCATAGCACCTATTAAGTAAGCAAGGGATACCTTGGGATACATGAAAAATAGGTGATTTTGCATAAAAATATGACATTGCTCTATTATAACAGAAAAAGGAGAAAATATGAACGAAAATACAGACCTCGACAAGAAATTCATGAGAGAAGCGCTAAAAGAGGCGAACAAAGCTTTCAAAGCAGAAGAAGTCCCCGTAGGTGCCGTACTTGTCCACGATAATAAAATCATAGCACGGGGACATAACCAGGTGGAGATGCTCCACGATGCTACCGCACACGCCGAGATGCTATGTATCACAGCAGGAGCATCGGTGATAGAAAACTGGAGACTCAACGATACAACACTGTATTGTACGCTAGAACCTTGTATAATGTGTGCCGGGGCGATGCTCCTCGCTCGCGTAGGAACGCTAGTATGGGGTGCTCCCGACATCAGACACGGCGCAAACGGCAGCTTCGTCGATATCTTCAAAGAAAAACACCCAATGCATACCATAAAAATACGCTCGGGAGTCCTCGCAGACGAATCCGCCGCCCTCATGGTCGATTTCTTCAAAAAAGCTCGAACCTCGAAATAGGATTTTTCACCACAGAGGACACAGAGAACACAGAGAGGAAATAGGACTGGCTGGGGGAGTCCCCCAGACCCCCACTGAAAAGGAAAAAGAACAACAGAAGGCATACAACATGACGTCAACACTTTATAACAAAGAAACACTAACGCGTGATATCATAGGCGCCGCAATCGATGTCCACAAAGAACTTGGCCCTGGATTACTCGAAACGATATACGAAGAATGCCTTGCATACGAACTTAATCGTCGCAAAATACCATTCCAACGACAAGTACAATGCCCTATCCATTATAAAAACCATATCTTGTCATCAGGACTCCGCGTCGATCTCATTATAGAAGATGAGGTTATCGTTGAATTGAAGGCTGTGGAAACAATAAAACCAATCCACGAAGCACAACTGTTGACATATATGAAGCTCGCAAAGAAAAAAGTAAGACTTCTCATTAATTTCAACGAAATGCTTCTTAAAAACGGCATAAAAAGGATGGTTCTCTGATGTATTGAATCACAGAGAATACAGAGAAAAAGGCGGGTGGGCTAGGGGTTTTACCCCTAGGCCTCCGAGGATTTTCTTATGTCTTTGGGGGTCTGGGGGAGAGTCCCCCAGCCAGCTTTCTTTCTCTGTGCCCTCCGTGTCCTCTGTGGTGAAAAATTCCTACTCCGAACTCATCTGCGTTCAGATATCTTTTCCATCCTCTTACGCTCTCGGCGTGACAGCGAACCTTCACCATCTTTCGAGATCTTCTCAAGCATGGCGTCCATGAAAACTTCGTCTTTGTCGATCTCTTCGCCGGTAGAGAAGTCTACGATAGTACCTTTCTTCCCTTTTCTCGGAAACGAAGGCAGCATCCTCCTTATTATG
>JABHNK010000060.1 GCA_018694295.1 Waddliaceae bacterium | reverse complement strand
GATCTCTTCGGCGGTAAGGCCTATGGTATCAAGACATGCGTCAGACTCTTTCTGCATCCTCTCGAGTTCTAGAGACAGCCTTTTCAATGTGCGGTCGTTGCTCTGTATCTTTTGCTCCAAAGTTTTATTGTATAACATCTTTTTTCTCCTTGTTGACGATGTATTCAGGAGCCCATCTGGAGATAATACGTACAGGGTATTTTATGGGGATATGGAGGGTCCCGTCGTGCTGGTTGACGTACAGATATCCGTGGTCGTTCCAGTCGATGCCATAAGCTTCACAAAGATATCTATCTTGGTTTCCAGGAATAGGGATAGTAATAGGACCGAAAGAATAACGTTTTATGTTTTCTATCTCTTCTGGGAAATGAAATTGACTTCCCCAAATCATACGGACTCGCGCAAGAGAAAATATAAAGCGCCCTTCGGAGAGTTTCATCGGGAACATATCGACGAAAGGGTAACGGAATTGCTCGTTGATGTCATCGCCGTCTTTAGGAAAGACTTTGTACCCGTGCCAGCATGGTATTATCTCATAACCGCGTATACTGAACTCTTCTTTTAGAGCGTAAATTTTATCTTCCTCGTCTTCGAAAAAAGCTATGTCGGCATCGTCGTCCCAAGGTATTACGCCACCATGGCGTACCGCCCCTAACGCCGTTCCTCCTGTCGCCCAGTATGTGATGCTATGCTTCTTGAAAATTTTGTCGATGACATCGAGAGTTTTATAAATATCTCCGATGATATAAGGTTCTGTGCGAGGAAAAATCTCGTCGGTGTAACATCCCAAATGTTTTGTTATGAACTTCGGTGATATGGCCCCGGCAATACCACCACCGGTAGTGACGAGGATATTGCGAAGCGTCTGTTTTGAAAGGTATGACGACGACATCGCCTCCGCTCTCTTTTCCACAGCAGTGTCGGAAGTTGCACGCCGATAGTAAGCGCGTGCCGTCATAAAACTATTACATATTACGTCGGCAGTGCTGAAAAGAGGAACTGTAAGGGCTATGGCACGCGTTGTAACTTCTCGTTTTATAACGTTAGGGTCATTGCGCATAGAATATATCGCTAGGCCTATAGTGTCACAAGCTATCGTCGAAGACGAAGAATCTTCATGAGGAGGATCGAGATATATTAACAACGCTGAGAAAAGCATGAAAAATACAAAAAGCCAGCGCTTTTTATTGAAGAGATGCCGGCATTTTTTCATGGCAAAGACTCCTCAAAAGAAAACATTGTGATTGATAGTAGCTTTCATCATATTGACCAGATCTCAAACCTCTAAAACGTCTCCTGATATAGTAGAAAATATCTCGAAAGTATTGAGATGGTATGCATCGTCAACACCAAATTCAAGACGCGCATTGTTGTCATCGGCAAAAGCAAGGAGATACTCTTTGTCTTGGACATCGAGGTATGCATCGAGAGCAGGATGGCATACAAGTTTAAGGCCGAACTGCTTATTAACAAAGAGGGCCTTCTTGAAAGCACGCTCGATCTCGATAGATACACTCTCGTGAGTCTTTATCGTGCCAGAACCGCGGCAGTAAGGACATCCTATGAACATCGTCTGTGTCAACGATTCTCTGTTGCGCTGACGCGTCATCTCTATAAGCCCAAAATCGCTCATCCTCAAGATGGTGCATTTTGCTGAGTCTTCTTTCATGCAATCCTTGAGACGTTCGAGAACACGACGCTTGTTCTTTCTGAAGCGCATGTCAATAAAGTCGCAAATTATAAGACCACCGACATTACGGAGACGCATCTGCCGAGCTATCTCATCGGCAGCTTCGAGATTAATGCGGACGATTACCTCTTCAACGTCACTGTTGACACTCTTGCTTCTGCCAGAGTTGACGTCGATGGTCCACATAGCTTCAGTCCTTTCGAAGAAAAGATATCCTCCACTATGAAGCCATATCTTGCGGTTGAGGCTTTTGTCGATCTCGCGGTCGATATTGAACTTCTCGAACATAGGGATTTTGTCGCGGTAATACTCGATGCGAAGAGGGTGCTCTTCGATATATTTCGCATATATTTTCTTGCAGCGCTGGTATGTATCATAGTCGTCAATGAGAAGGCGAGTGAGCTTTTTGTCGATTGCAGTGATGACAGAACGTTTTATAAGGTCAGACTCCTCGAAAAGAAGATTCGGAGCAGGACTTTTGTTGAACTTTTCCATGACTTCATTCCACGACGTAAGAAGCTCGGTAGCCTCGGCGATAAGCATCTCCGTCGTCGCCTGTCTGCTCGCTGTCCTGCAGATAAGACCCATATCCTGAGGCATCTCGAAAGCCCTGATGGTCCTCTTCAGCCTGTCGCGGATGTTGCGGTCTTCAATCTTACGAGACACTCCACGATGAGGAGTGTTCGGCAGAAGGACAAGATACCTTCCGGCAATGGATACGTTGGAGGTAAGACGCGCACCCTTGCTGCCAATAGGCTCCTTGACAACCTGAACAAGGACGGGCTGGTCAACATCGAGAAGTTTTACGATGTCTTGCGAAGAAGTAGCGTCGTCTTTAGCAGAAGCTTTGGCGTCGAAATCCATGTCGAACATTTTCTCGAACTTCGCTGTATTCTCGAGGATGTCGGAGATGTGGATGAAACCATTCTCACCCTCGTCGATGTCGATAAAGGCAGACTGTATATTCTGCAAGATGTTGATGACCTTGCCTTTATATATGTTGCCGGTAAGCTGGCGAGATTTCTTCCTCTCGACAACAAGGTCGTAGAGCTTGCCGTTCTTAAGATGAGCATAACGGCGCTCTTTACTTTCTATGTTAAGTAATATTTCTTCCATAATTTATGGGATAGGGGGGTAATTTTATCTTTTTAAGATACATAATAGAAGAAAAATGCGATATTTACCAGTAAATAATTTCTTTGTCGTAAGGCCATAGATATTGTAGTATTGATTTTTCTAGGAATAAAACCTTTTTTGAGGTATAGTATTCTTGTAAAAAAATAAGATATTGTATAGTGAACGAGACTTTTAAAATATATGTTGATAGACTTAGAGGTGGCAGCAAAGAAATAATTTGCGAGACATGTTCTCCAGAGTTTCTTGAGGTCTCAGAGAAAGAGCTCTTCTTCAAAGCCCCGGTTTTTGTCGAAGGTGAGGCGTATCTCGTTGGAGATAATCTCTTTGTCGATATCACGGCAAAGACAGTGGCGACGGTTCCATGCTCGGTATGTAATGGCATGTCTGACGTTGATATTGTAGGGAAGTTTACCTTAGTCGAAGGCTTCGAAGCGATAAAAACAGGAGTCTATACTTTCGTAGATGAACTTCGTGAGGCTCTGCTTCTTGAAGTGCCGTTGTTTGCGGAATGTTGCAAAGGGGAGTGCCCAGAGAGAAAGGCTATACAAAGATATTTGAAAAATTCAGGAAATAAACAAAAATGCGAAGGGCAACGTCCTTTTGCAGAGATATTATAGGAAGAACAATGGCAGTACCACGTAATAGAGTGTCTAACGCTCACAAAAACAACCGTAGATCTCATCATGCTAAAAAAGCACAGAGCCATAATCAATGCCCAAAATGTGATAGCCCGCGTATGCCGCATAGAATATGCCCATCATGTGGCGATTACAAAGGCAGAGAAGCAGTAAAAAAAGAAGCTTCAGAAGAATAGGTTCTAATAGCGTATAGGGATAGTGTTTAGCGTATAGATAATTCCTATCCGCTATTCAAATGTGTAAACGTTTTTCTAGATTTTTGGCGTTTTCTTCAAGAGAAACTTCGCTATCGGGAACAAAAGTCTCACCGAA
Source organism: Waddliaceae bacterium (assembly GCA_018694295.1). NCBI lineage: Bacteria > Pseudomonadati > Chlamydiota > Chlamydiia > Parachlamydiales > Waddliaceae > Waddliaceae bacterium. Next base: position 28,321 of record JABHNK010000060.1, on the reverse strand, counting down.
AGTTACCTCTATCGTAGAAAAAGGCTTAGGGATCATCATCTTATCCCAGGTGCTTAATTTCCAACACGATGTGGTTGCCCATGAGAATGGGACGATATGCGCTTGTGCTTTTTTTGCACCAAAAACCACTCCATGTTTGACTTCATATCGTGGCCCACGAGGGCCGTCTGGGGTAATAATAACGACTTTATTTTCCTTGAGAGCTTCGATCAACGCCTTTAAAGCTTTGTGCTTGGCATTGTGTGGTACGAGGATAGTATCTACATTGGGGAACGAACGGTCTATAATGTTCGTCAGCAATCTGCCGTCTCTACTTTTACTTATTACGGCGGCATAGTCGATATCAGGGGTGAACATCTTGACAAAGCGTGGCATGAGAGGAAGACGGTTGTGCCATAGAGCGAGGATCGTCTTGTTGTTTGCAACGGTGTCACGGAAGTTGTCGAGGCCGCGAACGTCGAAGGTGCAGGTCTTAACGATTAGACGCATCATCTTCTGTATGATATATGCTACGATATAATTTTTTGTATCTTCGAAGAACTTCTTATTCATATAACCCATGATTGCGACCTATATTTCCTTTAGCGCTATAGAGTCGGGCAAGATGGCTCAGTGAGCGACAAGCGAATAGTTGTAACTATTCGCGAGGAGCAAAATGAGTCAGGTTGCCTGACACTATGGATGCTATAGGAAACAGGGCCTTTTTTCTTTTTTAAAAATTTAAGCAAGAAGCTTTATTTGCCTAAAGGCAAACACCTTAAGCTCCGGCTATTTTTTATTATTTTTATTTATTCGTTTGTCCTTATCTTGCTTTACCATATTTCTTTTTGCAGTAGCACATCTACTTTGCTTCTATCCTCGCGAATGTTTTAACATTCGCTCGTCTTTCATCTTCGCACCTGTACCACTGCAAAAAACCTATGGCAAAGTATAGGTCGCAATCATGGGTATAAGACAGCCTCGATTTCGTTGGCTGCCTGTGCGCTGGCATCGTCGTAGCGCATAAGATCTTTCATGTCATTACAACCTTTGATGCAACGTTTTTTATGTCCTTCGTCATCGGCAAAAACAAGAAGCTTCTCGGCAATATCAGTGGCGGAGAGGTCCTTGCCGATAACCTCAGGGAAGACCTCTTTATCGCATATTATGTTGACGATACAATAATGCGGGAGCTTTATCTTGAAGATATGTTTCGCCAAAAACCAGTTGAAAAATGTGACGTTATAGATGACAACGGTTGGTGTTTCATGGGCGGCGAGTTCCAAGGTTACTGTCCCTGATGTCGCCATAGCATAGCGACTTTCCTTCATAAGTTCGTAAGTGTATGTATGAGGAACAATGAAAAGTTTTCTTCCTGAGAATAAAGAATAGCGTGAGATGTGTTCTTTGATGCGTGTTGCGATGGCGTCATTGGCAGCAGAGACAGCGAAGACAGCGGAAGGGTGCTTTTTGTGGAAAATCTCAGCAGCGCCGAGAATGATATCGAGGTTGTTGGTGATCTCACTGTTTCTGCTTCCCGGAAAAATAGCGACGATATCATCGCCGTCAGGGATTGAACAGTGATCTTTCCAGTTTTCATAGTAACGATGTTTTGCTATCTTCTCAAGGAGAGGGTGCCCGGCATACCGTACCGTTAAAGAGGTGTCGGCGAAGTGCTTCGCCTCGAAGGGAAACGTTGTAATAAGAAGGTCTAAGGTTTTTTCCATATGCTGTATGCGTCCCTTCTTCCATGCCCATACAGAAGGAGCAACGTAATGGACGATCTTGCCTTCGTAGCCTTTCTTCTTAAGAGCTTTGGCAAGGCGGAGGTTGAAACCTGGATAGTCGATGAGAACGACGGCGTCATAGTGTTTGGCGATGATGGTATCGACGAGATAATAGAAGAGCTTACGAAGACGAGGAAAGGCTTTTATTATCGCAGAAAAACCCATGACGAGGAATTTCTCCATAGGAACGATGCTTTCCATGCCGTTGGTGCGCATCTTAGGGCCTCCGACACCTTCGATGATAAGGTGCTCGTTGTCTTTGAGAAGTTTCTTAAGAAGCTCGCTTCCGAGGATGTCACCGCTAGGCTCCCCGGCGAATAAGAAGATACTACGAGACGTGTCGTTATTCGTTGACATAGCCGATACCTGCTTTTTCTTTTTTTAAAAGGATGAGGTTTCTTAGGTATGGCGCAATGCCGATACTGTACCCCAAGATGTTGATGATATCACCAAGGGCGACGAAATATGCTACGGCGAGGACAGCGCCAGAGAGGCTTAGATACCAGAACGAGATGTTTAGAGCACTCTTATTGGCGCGTTCGGCATTCCACCACTGTATCCAGAACCTGCTGGCGAATATAGCCATACCGCAAGAACCGATAACATGCCAAATAAGATTTACATCGCTACCGTAATTCCACGGTGTTTGAGGTCGACGAATCCAGGAGATGCCGCCGCCACTGAAAAGTCCTTGAGCGATAAATACAGCGATTACAGCAGTAATGGCGATGCCAAAGATGACAAAAACCTTCGATAGCGGAGAAGGTTCTTTTTTGTCGGACATGATGTTTAGGTTTCTCCAAGATATGACAATATTGCACGCCTGGATTAATGACAGGTGAGCCTGTACCTGGATGAAACCGTGGAGCATGAAGATAGAACTGCCGATGATGGAGAGTTTCCAGAAAATTTCCGTTACGTGGCTTTTGCCTTTCTTCTCACTGAGAAACCATTGAACAAAAAAACGTAAGGCGAAAAAAAACGACGCCATAAAGCCAAAAGGATATAATAATTCCCTGATGCCTGCATTCATCGTGGCCTCCTGCGTCGTCGAGGACGCTGTGTAGACGTCTTTTTAACAGGAATATGGCTTTTATCGGTATTGTCCCAGCGGCGCTGCCATAAAGAATAGGCTTTTATGATGTCACCGTCGATGAGAGTCCTGAGTTTTAAGAATACAAGGGCAAGGTGGAACTCTTCATGGCGAAGAAGACGAGAATATCGGAAATGCACATCGGAAATAGGGGTAAAACGATATTGCGTGTGTATGATGAAAGACGCCATATGAAGCAAACGACGTGGGAAATTGAAAAACGATGTCGCAGAAACGTTTCCGATGACATCTCTAGTTATCTCCATGATGTCTCCAAAAGAAAGGGTGCTGACATCTGAAGATGATGATATCGCGGTATTGACGAGAGGAAAGAAAATACACGATGCCAAAATAGCACGATCGGGACAAGGGCCTTGCGATTGCGTTACGAGGGCGTCGGCAGCTTCGAGGTAAGAGAATAACGACCCAGACGCGTCGCTACGAATGTTCTTTGCTATGGCAGGAAGAAGGATGTCAAGAAAGCCAGCGTCGAACATAAGACGGAAAAATGACGCAGAAGACCCAGACTCTAGCATTTTATAAAATTCTTCTAAAAGCCGCGCCTGAGAGCTCTTCGTTATCTCGTCACGACAACATTCTAACGCTTCAGAAGCTTCGGCGTCGATAGCATAACCAAAGCGCGACTGGAACTTGAGAAGACGTATCATACGGACAGGGTCTTGCTTGAAACGTATCACAGGGTCTCCGATAGAACGCAAGACCTTCTTGGTGATGTCTTCACAACCACCGACATAGTCGATTAGAGTATCATCATGAGGGTCATAGAAAAGACCGTTTATAGTAAAATCGCGACGTAAAACGTCCTCTTCTTCAGTGCCCCACTCGTTATCGCGGACGATGAGCTTGTCGGTGCCAAGATGCGAACCAGAACGGAAGGTTGCAACTTCGATGAACTTAGAAGCACCAAAACGTATATGGGCAAGACGAAAGCGCCTGCCAATAAGAAGGCATTTTCTTCTGAAGATATCTTTTATCTCTTGAGGAGTAGCAGACGTTGAGATATCAAAATCTTTTGGCTTTATACCAGAAAGAAGATCGCGAACACCACCGCCAACAAGGTAGGCGGTATGCCCAGCGTTATGAAGAACATTAAGAACATAAAGAGCGTCTGAATCAATGCGACTACTGTCAATATGATGTTCACCGCTCTTGTAAAATGTCGGCTTCACGGATGTAAAAAACTCCATATATGGATTTGTTAGACCGTAGTTTATACTAAAGAGATAATTAATGACAAGAGATCATTGACGGCCAGCATGCTAAAAGTCTAATAGCGAAAGCGTTACGGGCATACAAGACAAAAAAATCTTTAAACCTGAGTTGTGTCCTAAACCTCTCTCAGAGCGCGCTGTAATGATCAGGATTTTTCAAAATGCTTCGCAGCTAAACTTTTTAGTTTAGCAAGGAGAATTTTGGGAAATAGTGCTCGTTACAGTACGCTATGTGAGAGCAGGACGGTTTTTAAACAGTATTTTTAAGCCAAAGATTAGGTCGCAATAAGGGGTATTATTTTAGATTTGGTAAGCAAATGGAATGTTATCTCAAAAAGTATATATGTTCTTCTAGAAAATTCTTCTTCATTCTTACTATGATGGGCATCTTTTCCACTTTTTTCCTCGGTAAACTCAAAAGAGTTTACCTTCGAAAAAAATTGAAAAATATGCCTCATCAGAGTAAGCTGAAGAAAAAGTTTAGGACACAACTCGGGTTTTAACATTGAAAAAGAGGCGTTTCCTATGGTAATCTATAAAGATATAATTTATTAAAAAGCGGTTTTTTTATGGTAGAAAAAGCATTATTTGGCACCGACGGTGTCCGCGGAAAAGCTAACGAATATCCTATGACTGTGGAAATCGCTTTGTCATTGGGACGCGCCGCTGGGAAAATTTTCCGACGCCATGATGGCATTCACCGTGTTGTCGTTGGCAAAGACACGCGTTTGTCATGTTATATGTTTGAGAACGCTCTTATCGCAGGGCTTTGTTCTATGGGAGTTAATACTCTTATGGTAGGGCCTCTTCCTACTCCTGGCGTTGCTTTTATAACGCGAGCATATCGCGCCGATGCTGGTATCATGATCTCGGCATCACATAACCCATACCGTGACAACGGCATAAAATTCTTCTCCCACGATGGCTTTAAACTTCCAAACTCTGTCGAAAAGGAGATCACCGACCTCGTTATGACCAATGACTTTTCCGGCGACTGTCCTTCCACCGACAAGATAGGCAAGAACTTTAAAGTCGACGATGCCGACGGCAGGTATATAGAATATATCAAAGCGACACTGCCGAGGAAGATGCTTTTCAATGGCCTTAAAATCGTTGTCGATTGTGCCAATGGTGCTTCATACAAAGTAGCGCCGACGATATTACGAGAACTCGACGCCAATGTTGTCGTATACGGTGACAAACCCAATGGCCTTAACATCAACGATGGCTATGGATCCCTACATCCCGACATTATACAAGAAGGCGTAATTGCTGGAAGCTGCGACGTTGGTATTGCCTTCGATGGTGATGCCGACAGAGTTATTATGTCCGACGAAAAAGGCAACGTTGTCGATGGCGATGCTATCCTAGCAATATGTGCCAGCGATATGATGAAGAGGGGGAAGCTCTCTAATAATACCGTCGTCGGCACTGTTATGAGTAACTATGGCTTTATTAAGTGTATGGAAGAGCTCGGCATCAAAGTTGTCATCGCGCCAGTAGGAGACAGATATGTCATCAAGGAGATGAAGAAACATGGCGCTAACCTCGGCGGCGAGCAGAGCGGACATATCATCTTCATGGACTACAACACTACAGGCGATGGGATAGCATCGGCATTACAGGTGCTACGGATAATGGTAGAGACAGGAAAAAAACTCTCTGAGCTAGCATCGATATATACGCCATATCCACAGGTGCTAATAAATGTTGCAGTGACAAAAAAACCTCCGATAGAAGAGATGCCAGATATCGGCGATGCTATCGCCTCAGCAGAAAAAGAACTAAAAGATACAGGAAGGGTGTTGGTAAGATATTCCGGGACAGAGAAAATATGCCGCGTGATGGTCGAAGGCGAAGATGAAACAATGATAACGAGAATAGCTGAAGAATTAAAAGGTGTAATAACGAAATTGATAGGGAAATAGCGATATGTGTGGGATTTTCGGATATATAGGCCATAAAGATGCGGCAAAGGTGGCGATAGCAGGGCTTAAGAGGCTGGAATATCGCGGATATGACTCTTCGGGGATAGCAGGGATACAAGATGGCGAGATAGTATATTGTAAAAAAGCAGGGAAGATCGCCGTAATGGAGAAGGCGGTGAAAAAGAAAGGGTATAACCTAAACGTCGCTATAGCACATACACGATGGGCAACACACGGAAAAGCAACAGAAAAAAATGCACACCCACACCTCGACAGCAATAAAACTCTAGCAGTCGTCCACAACGGCATAATAGAAAATCACGACACACTACGTACTATGCTCGAAGAAAAAGGGGTGACCTTTGTTTCAGAGACCGACACCGAAGTCATAGCACATCTTATCAGCGATATCTACGACGGCGATATCCTCGCCGCCGTACAGAAAGCACTGCCACTAATGGAGGGGTCTTTTGCAATAGCACTCGTCCATAAAAATCATCCCGAAGAGATCGTCGTAGCAGCACGAGAAAATCCATTGGCTATAGGTATTGGCGATGGCGAGACATTCATTTCCTCGGATACAAACTCCTTCGTAGCACATACAAAAAAAGTCGTCTTCATAAAAGACGATGAAGTCGCCGTAGTAAAAGCCAAGGGAATAAAAATCTATGACCATGCGAAAGAACCGGTGAAGAAGAAAACTGAAACCCTTACAATGACACAAGGCGAAGTGAGCAAAGACGGATATGAACACTTCATGCTAAAAGAAATATACGAACAGCCACAGACGATACGCAATGCCCTGCTATCACGTTTCATAGAAAAAGATGGCACCGTTGTCCTCGAAGATATGACCTTCTCCGAAGAAGAACTCCTCGAAGTGGAACGTATCGTTATACTAGCATGCGGGACATCGTGGCATGCAGGGATCATAGGAGGATATATCATCGAAGACAAAGCACGGATACCTGTGCAGGTAGAGATATCTTCGGAGTTCCGATATAAAAACCCGATCCTTTACGACAATACCCTCGTCATAGCAATAAGCCAGTCGGGAGAGACGGCAGATACCATCGCCGCCATGAAAGAATGCCGCGCTAAAGGTGCTAAAATTTTGGGGATCTGCAACGTCCATGGATCGACGATAGCACGCGAAGCCGACAGCTGCCTGTTCCTACGCGCCGGAACGGAGATAGGCGTCGCCTCGACGAAAGCATTCACAAGCCAGCTTGTCGTATTAGCACTCTTCGCTCTAAGTATGGCGCGGATGAGGAAGGCGATAAGTAAAAAAGAAGGAAAAGAATTTATCCACGAGCTTATGAAGCTTCCGGTAATAGTAGAAAACGTTCTTGCCAATGCTAAAGATATAAAAAAGATAGCAAAAAAATATGCAAAATACGACAACTTCTTCTTCATAGGAAGAAGGTATATGTTCCCATCAAGCCTAGAAGGAGCACTTAAACTCAAAGAAATATCGTATATCAACGCGAATGCATACCCAGCAGGAGAGATGAAACACGGCCCCATAGCATTGATCAACAAGAAGAGCCCTATAGTGGCGTTCTTCGCAAATAAACATACATACGAGAAAATGCTTAGCAATGTCATGGAAGTAAAAGCCCGTAATGGCCGCGTCATAGCAATAGCATCGAAAGGGATGGGCAAAGCAGCAAAAATCGCCGATGATATTATATGGGTGCCGAAAATTTGTGACGAGCTTGCACCAATACCATCATCAGTAGCAGCGCAGCTGTTAGCATATTATATCGCATACGAAAGAGGTACAGAAATAGATCAGCCACGAAACCTCGCAAAATCTGTTACAGTAGAATAATAACTTTTCGCTGTCGAGAAAAATAGCGCAATGCTATAATAATGAACATTTTATAAAATTATATATATGTTGTATTATGTCTGCATCACTTACATTGTTAACGGCAATAGACTTTTGCTCTAAAGCGCTAACGTTCCCCACAAAAATAGAACAGCCTGTAGGAGACCCTAGGTATATAAAGACGGAAGGATATGACCTGGCTCAACAAAATTTGGAAGAAGATATTAAGAAACTTTCTGATGAAGAAAAGATCTTCTCAATGATAATGAAGAAAGTAGCAAAATATTCACCAAATTTCCCTTCTCTTAGAGTGAAAACCGATGAAGACAAGGAAGAGTTTGCTGCACAAAAGAAAAGGATAGAACAAATAGACTTTATTGATGCTGTTTGGAAAGGGTGTATTCCAGCAGAAAGGAAGAGTTTTTTTTGTGAGATTGACGATGAGTTAAAAGAAATTACTGTTGTAGGAAAAATATTTTATTTTCAATTTCTCCAGCTTGTAGATAGATACAGAAAAGTTGAAGAGCTCTTTGCTGAACAGGTTAAAAAACCTTGTGACGATCAGGATGCGCAGAAGGAGATTATAGAAACAATAAAAACAGAAGCTTTCGCAGAACTTGATAAAAAATATGTTGAAATGAAAGAGCTGTTAGAGATTCCTAATAAAAAATTAACATCAAAGATGTTAGGTAGCTCGCCTTTGCAGATAGATGGAATTATTAATAAACTAATGGAAGATGGTTTGGATTTAATGGATTCTGATGCGGCATTAAAAGTTTATAGAGAGTTGGTAAGACAACGGCTTTTGCAAGAGCATATTGGTGAGGAAACAGAGGGTATAGTTATAAAGTCAGAGGAAAAACGTCAAGAGTCGCCACATGAGTTTCTACAAGAACCAAAAGAAAGCTTTAAAGATAGGATAGAAGGAGCTATTGTCAATTTTATAGATCGCATGGGCAAACCTTCAACGACAAAAAGGATAAAAGCGAGACAAGTGAGAAGACGGTCTCTTACTCCAGGTTGTGTAGTGACACCAAAGCCAAGAAAAATAAAACCACCACCACCCGTGGGGACTACTCTATCAAGCTCTTCTCAAACAACGCCTGCTATAATGGCTATGAGTTATGAAGTTAGGGATAGGGGATTCTCTAGCCCTGGACCAAGACCAATGAGTACTAAGGAGCTTGATAAACAAAGGTCTAGTAATAAAGGACATCGTAGAACGTGCTCTGATAGAACAGAATACCGTGTAAGCGCTTTTTCCGATTTTTCTGCCAGGTCTAGTTTATCTGATTTACCAAAAATAGATAAGGGAGCAGAAACAGGTGTTTTATATTTGCCGACTTTGCAACCAACCAAACCAAAAGAATAATAGCGATGAAAAATTTTATTAAAAAATATTGTTGTCTACAAAAAGGTAGTGTAATAAGCGGGTCGCTGCTGATAGCAGGGACGTCGATAGGTGCAGGGATGCTGGCACTTCCTCTCGTCACAAGCTACGGAGGATTCTTTCCAGCGCTGGCAATCTTCGCTGTATGCTGGGCGTCGATGGTGGCAACAGGGCTTCTCATCCTCGAAATCGCTATGGGAATGAAAAAAGGCAGCAACATAATTTCTATGGCAGGGGATACCCTCGGAACCACAGGCAAGGTGATAAGCTGGACGCTTTATCTCTTTCTTTTTTATTCCCTCAATATAGCATACATCTCCGGAGGAGGGAGTTTTATCCTCGATGTCTTCGCTGGAGGAGCGATAAGTGTTTTTGGACCGCTGCTTTTCGTTACAGTCTTTGGTATGATAGTATATTTCGGTGCGCGAGTAGTAGGACGCATAAACATCATGGTGATGACGACACTCGTCGTGACATACTTCGCCTTCGTTGCCTTGGGATGGCGATATGTTGACACCGCAAACCTTACGAATATCAACTGGTCGGCATCGCTAGTAGCTATGCCTGTCGTCTTGACGTCTTTCGGATTTCAAGGAGTCGTTCCTACACTTATATCATATATGGACCACGACGTAAAAAAAATACGCCGCGCTATAATAATAGGGGCGACGATACCTTTCGTGATATATGCTATATGGGAATGGCTTGTCCTTGGAATAGTGCCTCTCGAAGGACCGGAAGGAATGAGGTCTATGATGGAGGCAGGAGGTAACGTCTTACAGCCCCTGAAAAATGTTATTGGTGACACCAACATCAATGTTATACATATAATTTTCGCTTTCTGTGCATTGCTTAGCTCTTTCTTCGGCGTGAGCCTTGGCGTTATAGACTTCCTCGCCGATGGTCTTACAATAAAGAAGAGCTTTAAAGGAAAAATTCTTTTGAGCGCGCTGGCTTTCGTTCCTCCATTAATAATAACGATGACATACCCACATATCTTCTTGGTGGCACTGCGCCTCGGCGGAGGGCTAGGGTCAGCATTGCTTTTAGGGCTTCTTCCCGTAATGATAACATGGGTGCGAAGATATCGTATGAACGATACAACATCATATACATTTCCAGGAGGGCGGGCTGCCCTTATAGCGATAGCAGTGGTTGCTGTCATGGCAGTGGCGATACAGATAGCGTATTTTGTGTGATAACACTTGTCTTACAAGACACAAAAACGATATCATATAGCGTAACATTTTATACCAGAATATTAGGAGAAGCATTATGGCATTGCACGACAGAGATTATTGGAGTGGCGAAAGAACTCAGGTTTCAGAAGCGACGGTTAGCAGTTTCGCGACACGAGTGTATGGTTGGATGACGATGGGCCTGCTGATAACGGCAGCTGTTGCATTATGGATATATAATTCCGGAACATATGCTGCTCTCATGCCATTCTGGTGGGTAGCGACATTCGGAACCTTCGGCATCGCTATGGCGATGGGGTTTATGGTACAGCGCCTTCCATTTCCTGCTCTCGCCGTACTATTCACCGCTTACAGCGCCCTGCAAGGGATGCTTTTTGGGATAATATTGCCGATATACGCAGCAGCATACGGTGGGCAGATGATATGGCTCGCCTTCGGAACGGCAGGGACAATCTTTGGTATAGCGATGTGCTACGGAATTGTAACTAAGACAGACCTGACAGGCATAGGGAAGATCCTACGTATTGCACTAATGGGACTTATAGCGGTAACTTTCTTGTATATCGTTATGTCTTTCTTCGTAACATTAACCATGTTTGACCTCATAATATGTTACCTCGGCCTTATAATCTTCATAGGCCTCACAGCATACGATGCACAACAGATACGTAGAATGAGTAGCCAGACGGTAGGACATTCTGAGCTTGCTGGAAAGCTCTCGCTAATCATGGCTTTAAAGATGTATATCAACGTCATCATGATCTTCTGGTATATACTACGAATCTTCTCCGCAGGACGACGATAATATTTATACCAATTCTCGATAAAAAGCTCACAAATTCATCCTCATCTTTTTGTGTAGAAGTTTTCACCGAGAATTGGTCTTATTCTTCAAAGAGTGCTTGAGTGAAAGTCTTAGCATCGAAGGGTTCTAGGTCTTCGAGAGACTCGCCGATGCCGATGAATTTCACTGGAATGCCAAGCTTCTGTTGTACGGCGACGACGATACCACCCTTTGCCGTGCCGTCGAGCTTTGTTAGGACGACGCCAGTAAGCGGAGTGAAATCATTAAAGACAAGAGCTTGGTCGATGGCATTCTGTCCTATCGTAGCGTCTAGGATGAGGAGCGTCTCATGAGGAGCGCCAGGAAGGACTTTTTCACAAGAACGCCGCATCTTTTCTAGCTCGTGCATCAGGTGTGTCTTGGCTTGTAGCCTTCCGGCGGTATCGATTATTATAACGTCGACATTGCGGGCTTTTGCCGCGGCGACGGCGTCATAGACGACGGCAGCAGGGTCGCTTTTGTACTTACCCTTTACGATATCGATGCCTAAACGTTCGGCCCAAAGCGATAGCTGTTCTGTAGCAGCGGCACGGAATGTGTCGGCAGCAGCGAACATTACGCTTTTCCCCATATCAGAAAGAGCGTGTGCGAGTTTTGCTGATGCTGTGGTTTTGCCGCTACCATTGACGCCTACGATGAAGATAACGGTAGGTTCGCCGGCAGGGGCTTCGGAAAGCCCGGTGTTTTCATGTTTTGAAAGGATGCCGAAGACCTCGTCGCGTAGAATATCAAGGATTTCTTCGCAGGAACTTCCACGGTTTTTCTTCGAGGTAAGACGTATCGTCTCGATTAGTGACGACGCTGTATCTACACCGATATCGGCGTCGTATAAAGCTTCTTCGAGCTCTTCGAGGACGTCGTCGTCTATGGGCCTAGAGAGGATGCTACGTATACGGTGCCCCAAGACGGCGTGTGTCTTGGCGAGCGCCGACGATACTTTTTGATAGCCTTTCTTTATAAAGCTGAATATCATAATATTACCTTTGATGAATGAAGATGGTAGCATATAAAGGGTAATTTCACAACCTGTGATTTGAAGGATAGGCCGCAATCACGGGTACAAAGGAGAAAGGACAATCATGAATATCCACGAATATCAAGCGAAGGAAATACTAAAAAAATACGACATACCCTGCGGCGACTATGGCGTTGCTTCCGACGCCGAAGAGATAAAAGCTGTCGTCGAGAAAATGAACCTCGACGCCGCAGTAGTAAAGGTACAAGTTCATGCCGGCGGACGCGGCAAGGCCGGAGGGGTGAAGTTCGCCAAGACGCGAGAAGAGATATTCTCCGTAGCAGAAGAGCTTATAGGGATGAAGATAGTCAATGAGCAGACCGGCGCCGCTGGTGTTATAGCACAAAAAGTCCTTATCGCTGACCCCGCCGATATACAGCAAGAATACTACGTCGGCGCTGTCATCGACAGAGAAAAAGCACAGCCTATGATGATACTTTCTCCAGAAGGAGGCGTCGAGATAGAGAAAGTTGCAGCAACGTCCCCAGAGCGTATCATGACGTTCGTAATCGATGTCGACGGTAGCGTCGAAGACAAGGACCTCGAAGACGCCGCAATGTTTATGGGCTGGAATGGAGACGTCGCCGAGCAGGGAAAGACCGTGATAAAAAACCTGGCACAAGCATTCACCGACACCGATGCATCGCTTCTAGAGATCAACCCACTAGTCTTAACAAAGAATGGTGACATCGAAGCTCTCGACGCGAAACTCAGTATCGATGATAACGCCCTCTTCCGCCACGAAGATATCGCTGCACTATATGACCCCACACAGGAAACGACATTAGAAGTCGCCGCCAAAGACCACGACCTAGCATATATTGCTCTCGACGGCACGATAGGTTGTATGGTAAACGGCGCAGGGCTGGCAATGGCGACGATGGATGTCATAAGTCTTTACGGCGGAAAGCCAGCGAACTTCCTGGACGTAGGAGGGGGAGCTTCCAAAGAAAAAGTCGCTGCTGGGCTGCGGATCATCCTGCAAGATAAAAACGTCGAAGGCATCCTCGTCAATATCTTCGGAGGTATAATGAACTGTATGACCATCGCCGAAGGACTAATAGAAGTTTCGGAAGAACAAGATATAACAAAACCTATAGTAGTACGTCTCGAAGGTACCGATGCCGAGAAAGGAAAGAAAATGCTCGCCGATGCCGCGATGACGATGATAACAGCAGACACCCTTGCCGAAGCAGCGGAGAAGGCTATGGTGGCAACGAAAACAGCGAGGAAATAACCCATGGCAATACTTGTCGACAAAGATACAAAAGTAATAACACAAGGAATAACGGGAAAGGCTGGGACGTTCCACACGCAGCAGTGTATGGAGTATGGCACCACTTTCGTCGGGGGCGTCACTCCTGGGAAAGGTGGACAAGAAGTGCTAGGGCTTCCTGTTTTTAATACCGTTGCCGAAGCTCGTGATGCTACAGGGTGCGATGCCACACTAATAATGGTTCCTGCGCCTTTCGCGGCAAAAGCAATACTCGAAGCCGAAGCTGCAGGGATAGAACTCATAGTATGTATAACGGAAGGAATTCCAGTAAGAGATATGCTCGAAGTCGGGATGATTATGCGCGAAAGCAAATCACGGCTTATAGGCCCCAACTGCCCAGGAATCATCACTCCCGGAGAGTGTAAGATAGGGATAATGCCGGGATATATCCATAAAAAAGGCAACGTCGGCGTGATATCACGGTCGGGGACGCTTACATACGAAGCAGTATGGCAGCTTACACACCTAGAACTCGGACAGTCGACGTGTATAGGTATCGGTGGTGATCCACTGAACGGCACTTCATTCCTCGACGCCCTTGCGATGTTCGAAGAAGACCCCGAAACTGAAGCTATAATGATGATAGGGGAGATTGGCGGCAACGCAGAAGAAAACGCCGCCATGTGGATACAGGAACAGTGTAGCAAACCAGTAGCGGCATTCATCGCAGGGATGACAGCACCTCCAGGGAAACGTATGGGCCATGCAGGAGCAATAATATCTGGAGGGAAAGGCGCCGCAGCCGACAAGGTCGCGGCACTTGAAAAAGCTGGCGTCGTCGTAGCAAAAACTCCTACTGATATGGGCGATGCTATGGTTCAGGCAATAAAGGCGGCGCTATGATAAAGATACCGGGCGCAATACCGATAACGATACAGCCAATATTCTGGGTTACTGCGCTGGCAATAGGATGGATGAACGCTTCGCCGGTGATAGGGATGGCGACAGCAACGGCGATATGGGTTATGGTGATACTATTCTCTGTGCTGGCACACGAGCTCGGACACGCCCTTACAGCACGAGCCTTCGGACATAAGACAGAGATACAATTAGTAATGTTCGGTGGAGTAACTTTACGCGATGGACCAAAGCTAAAGTTTTGGCAGGACTTCCTCGTCACGCTTAACGGCCCTCTCGTCGGTATCGTCATCTTTCTGTTGGCAGGGTATATACGCATTGCGATGAGAGGAGCAAACCCCATCGCCATCTATACCATAGACGCTTTTTTATATGGCAATGCATTCTGGAGCATTCTAAACCTTATTCCTATAATCCCCCTCGATGGTGGAGGGCTTATGAGCATACTCCTAGAGGTTATGTGGGGCGTTAAAGGCGTTGTGGCGGCACTGAGGATAAGCTTCATCATTGCTGCTATAGCAGGGGCGACATTTTTTGCGTTCGGATGGATGACGGGATTGATATTTTTCCTCTTCGCCGCAGAGAACTACAGAGCGCTGAAGCAATATTCTACGATGACGGAAAATGATAGCGACAAAGGCCTCAGAGGCACTTTCGATGAAGCGCTAAAGAAACGCCGCGATGGAGATATCGAAGAGGCAGCATCGCTGTTCGAAGGCGTCCGTAGCAAAGCAAAAAAAGGGGTGCTGTATTCCATGGCGACACAGAACATCGCCGAGATCCTCTACAAAGAAGGCAAAAACGACGAAGCATATTCCACACTAAAAACCGTGCAGAAGAAGATCCTCACCTTCGAAGGCCTTATGCTGTTACAGCGCCTTGCATATCATAGCGGCGACTACAAAGAAGCTATAGAGGCAGGAACAGAGAGTTTTGTCATGAACGCCAACACTGAAGTTGCCTTATACAACGCTCTCGCACACGCCCGTGAAAATAAAGCCGAAGCCGCTGTAGGGTGGCTAAAAAATTGTCAGCAACATGACAAGGAAAAGCTTCTGAGAATTCTACAAAAAACTGACTTCGACAATATCCGCGAACATAAAAAGTTTAAGGTTTTTGTTAAAATGCTTGGATAAATAATGCCGGAGTCTTATAAAAAAACTCCGGCATTGTAGAATCAATTTTAACGCGATCGTTGTCGTGTTATTTTGTCTTCAGCGTTATATACAACGTCATAGGCCCTTGCTTCACGAGGATTAAAGCCTTGTCACTGTCATTGTCCGAGAGAGCTTTCTCGAACTCTTCAGGGTCATTAACTTTTTTGTGGTTAACAGATATTATCAGCGCGCCAGGGCGTATGCCGGCAATGTCGGCAGGGCTCTGTGGACGTACGCTTGTGACAACGGTGCCTTCTTCATCAATATATCCAAGCTTTTGTGCAGCATCGTCATCGAGAGGCTCGACGATAAGACCGATCTTCTGTGTTACAGAAGCAGAAATAGCTTCGGAAGCAATATTATCTGGGTGTGCACCGATGATTACAGGAACCTCAATTATCTTGCCTTCACGTTTTATAGTGAGAAGAGTCTCTGTTCCAGGCTCCATAAGGCCGATGGCATTGCGGAAAGTGTTCATGTTCTCTACGATGATATCATCATATTCCAGAACAATATCGCCGCGCTCTACGCCAGACTTGTCGGCAGCGCCGTCTTTTACGATATCGGCGATGATAGCACCTTTTACAGCTTCAAGGTCGAAGGCTTCGGCGAGGTCGTTGGTGACGTTCTGCAGCGAAGCTCCTAAAAACCCATGGCTTACGGTGCCAGTCTCGATGAGCTGCATCATCACAGTCTTGGCCATAGTACTAGGGATAGCAAAGCCTATACCTATATAACCACCATTGTTGCTGGCAAGACCAGCATTGATGCCTACGACTTTGCCGTCGAGATTCACAAGAGGACCGCCGGAATTACCCATATTGATGGCAGCATCGGTTTGTATGAAGTCTTCATAGCTGGAAAGATTTAGATTGCCGCGGTTTTTGGCGCTGACAATTCCCGCTGATACAGACGTCTGAAAACCCAAAGGGTTGCCGATAGCTAATACCCACTCGCCAATAGATAAGATGTCGGAATTTCCGAGAGTTAAGAAGGGGAACTCTTTGTCTTCGTCAGAAATCTTTATCACAGCAAGGTCGGTAGAAGGGTCTGTGCCAATAACTTCAGCATCGTATTCGTTGCCGTCGACAAGAGTGACGACGATGTTCTGCGTGTTGGCAATGACATGGTTGTTGGTGAGGATATAACCATCGACACTGACAAGGAAACCAGAACCTTGGCTATATTGTTTTTGCTGCTGTTGCTGTTGCTGCTGCTGTTGCATACCAGGATTGCGTGGGCCGAAGAATTGCTCGAATAAATCGAGAGGGGGGGCGGCAGGTTGCTGCTGCTGCTGATTGTAGGGGCTGGCGATGAGCTCAGCAGTGATGTATACAACAGCAGGGGTCGTCTTGTTGGCAACCTCAGAGAAAATATTGTTGATAGGAAGGTCGGATGTCATGCTGATAGCATGGAGCGGCGATATCATTATCGCCATCATTACAAACAGTGGAAGTAATACGATCTTTTTTATTGCACGTGATAAAAACATAACTTTCTCCTTAAACAAATGATTGATTTTTGATCATTGTAGCATCGACACTAAAAATCGGCAAGGGGGTTTACAAAATTTTCGATGGCAACGCTTGCCTTGATGATACATTCGCCAAAATATCCTATGACAGGGACGTCTACGAGGAATGGCGATATTACGAGTATCATCCCAACAATCAGCGCGATGAAATATATTATAATACTGCGGCGAACAAACCTGTGGTGGCGGACGACAATAGAAGGGTCGGCGATGGCGATTTCTAGGAAAGCGATACGCTTCGCTATGCTATAGTGATGCCAGCTAGGAACATTATGTATGCCACCAGCAAGGATAGCGATGGTGTCGAGAGAAGAGATCATATTTTCTGGGTCGATACCTACAGAAAAAACATGAAGGTCGGCCTGCCTCTCGAACATCCTAGAAAAAAATCCGAAGACGAAACGAAAATAAAGAAAAATTATACAAAGAAAAGGGCCTGTCTTAGCAATAGGGGCGACAAAACGCCACGACGAAGAGCTTTCAACATTATCAAAAAAGCTGTAGATGGCAGGGTCGAAGATAAAAGAAAAAAGCGTCGCAACGATAATCATGCCCATGATGATGAAAGGATAAAGAAGAAGGTGCTTTCTCTTGCTGTGTCCAATCTCATGGCATAGTATCGCTTCGACCTCGTCGTCGGAACAATGTTGTAAGATCTTCTCGGTGAACATAATATAACGAAAGCGTGGGACGATGCCGATGATGGCAGCAGTGATGGCATCTTTCATGACATGCCATATCTTAAAACCACCGTGAGAAAAGCCAGCTTTCTTACAAAGTAATTCGAGACGCTCCTTAAGCGGTGACGATGGTAAAGGACGACACCCCCACAGCACTTTGAGGAGGACAGGAAAAAACAACATAAGAAGCCCGAGAAAAACGACGTATAACATAAGGGCGCCAAAGGCATAATGCCAACCTTCGCCACTGAAAATCGTTGCTCCTGAATAAAAGATTGTTGCGACATCGGCGATGGTGAGAAAAAAAAGAAAAGGAACGACAAAAGGGAAAAGAAAACGGACCTTTAGAAAAGCACTGCTCCTTGAAGGGCGGGAAATAACACGATATGCTACGAAGAGCCCCAAAAAATATAGCGACAACGAAAAAAAAGCAGGCAAAAATAACGAAGCACCGACGAGAGGGATTTCTCGAAAAATAAGATTGCTGCCAAGGATAAGGTCGTAGACACATAAAAAAATTATAAGCTCGGCGTTGGCAAGGGTTGTTAGACGCCGCGCAAAACCCTTCATTTTCCCTAAAAGCTTCGCCTGGACGACGATGAAGGCAACGGTGAAGATATATATACATAGACCTATCACGAAGTTATAACCGGATGTCGAAGGCCATGACGACGCTGCAACATCAGAAGAAGAACTCGTGATGATAAGGGCCATGATAAGAAAAAATAATTCTGTGATCATATCAGACCACCCCCACTTCTAAACGTTGTGAATTTCTAAGATGTCGCCAAGAACAGCATTCTCTTTGGTAAGAAGGTCTGCACCGGAAAATGTCACCGTCGGCGATGAAGAAAATTCCGGTATAAGGTATTCTCCGACGACACGCTGTATATCTTCTTTGCTAGCCGATAAAACGCGCGATCGGAAAGCTTCACGCTCTTGTAAAGATTTCTTGGCGCGCATCCACGAATACTCTGCAACGGCGCGGCTGCCAGGAGCAACAGGGGAGTCGAGGCCCTGTATCATCCCAAGCTTTCCCTCTTCGAGGTCGCGAGCATCGAAGGCTCCGCGATGCGTAGAGGTAAGAGACTCTTCGAAGGCAGAAAGAGTGCTTGCAATGTTTGGATCGCGGTAAGAGTAAAAATAAAACTTTCCGGCAGTGGGGTTGTTGCTAGAACCGCCACCATAAGCGCCGCCCTGCTCTCTAATGCGTTTGTGGAGAACCTTGTTGTTCATAATGAAAGACGCTATACCAAGAAGAGGGGCGTCAGGATGTGAATACGATACCGTATTAAAAGCCTTACTGGTAAAGGATACAGGAGCAGAGATAATATGACCCTGGTGAGGAACCTCTGGGATAGCATAGTCGCCACACCACGGAGACTGCTGACGCTGCGGGATGTCGCGTAAACCATAAAAACCTTCGCCTTTAATATCATCGTAGGTGGCATCATCACAGCATACGATGAGGTCAGAACCTTCGCGGCATAACAAAGTTTCCTGAAGACGCTCCATAGTAGCAACGAGGTTTAAAGAGTTGCTGTCAATATTTTTAACGATGTCGCGGATGACGTTGAGGTAGCGCACACCATTCCAGTGGTTGGCAATATGCGCTCCGACGGAAAGGCCTTCGCACGAAATGTTTATAGCGTATTTCAAGGCATTGCTGTTGATGTTGTTCTCAAGAGAAGAATGGTGCTTGATGATAAGCTCTTTGAGCCTAGTAGCGTCAGAAAAGTCGGCATCACGGATCATCTCAGTAATTAACGAGAAAAGCTTGTCGCTCTTGCGACGCAAAGCTTTGCCGGAAAAAGAAAGCGTCGGCATGAAAGCAGTATGGTCGTCGGCGCGGGTGTTGAGCGACAGCGAAGCTCCAACACCGCCAGTGTGTTCCTGGATATATTCGAGGTTCTCGGCATAAGATCGTGAGCCACAACCCACTTGCGGAAGCAATAACGTAAAAAGCTGAGCGTACGACAGGTCTTCGACAGCAAGAGCAGGGAGGTCGAAGACAAGATCAGCATATACGATGTCGTTAGTAAAACAGCTGTGATTATATACGTCGATAGCGCCGCCCTTCTCTTTGACAAGAGGGAAATCCTTGCTATGAGAAGGAATGTCAGAAATGGATATCTTAGGAAGAACTTCGATGTCATCATCAGACTCCTGAAGAGCTTTCAAAGCAATACTGTCTTCGACGATAGAAGCTCTGTCTTCGTCAGAAAGTGATGCCTCGATGGCACGGAGATTTTCTTGCTCTTCTGCAATATCGCGCTTCTCGAGGTCCCTGTCAGGAACCATAAGAATACGAGCATAATGACTATTGTTAAGAAGGTGTTTTTTGATAAGAGAAGGTAAATATAAAGGATCGACGGTTAGAGCGCGGAGCTTGTCGAAAAGAGCATGGATGGTGAGGCCGTCTTCGGCATTGCCGCCATGCTGCTCTAATAACGCAGAACGGAAAAATAGCGAAAGACCGAAAGGAGAACGGTCGCCGGTGATCTCGCTGCGCTGGAACTCTATCTGATGGATGGCAGCATCGATGAGGTTAGAAGCTATTCCTTCGTCGACAATATCACGTAACGTTGACATGACAAGATCCTCGAGAGCATCGCCATCGTCAGCAGAACACCCGCGGATGAAGAGAACAAAAGGCGCTTCGCTAATCTCACTTTCGACATACGATTCCGCTTGCTTACATAACCCTGACTTCAGCAACGCAAGCTTTAAAGGCGCGGCGTCGGTGCCCATAAGAACAATGTCAAGGACCACCAACGCAAGAAGTTCGATCTGGTCGAGAATAGAACACGTTAGCCAACCCATACTAAAAAGAGATTTGTCGGAAAGATCTTCGTCAGGAGGAGCAGGGTACGTCTCAACACGATGTACCGGCGAAGAAAAACGTTGCTGACGAGGAAGTAGAGGAAGAGGCTCTGCGGCATCGACGTTATTCAAGGCATTCTCTTCGATAAAAGAAAGATGCTTCTCAAGAGGGATGTCGCCATAGAAAAAGAAAAGACAACGACTCGGATGGTAAAATTTCTTATGGAAAGAAATAAGCTCTTCATAAGTAAGATTAGGAATGTCTTTTGGGGCACCACCGGAATTGTAAGAATATGTAAGGTCAGGGAATAACGCGTTCATCAAAGCCTCGGAAAGGCGAGTGTCGGGAGACGACATAGCACCCTTCATCTCGTTGAAGACAATGCCACAACGTGTCAGCTCGCTAGGAATACCATCAGAGCTTTCGGAAAACTCAAGGCGATGACCCTCCTGGAGGAAGTTCAAGGGCGCAAGCGTCGGAGAAAAAACAGCATCAAGATATACCTCGAGAAGATTATAGAAATCCTTGGGAACCTGCGACGCCGCAGGATAACAGGTGAAGTCTGAACCAGTCATGGCGTTCATGAATGTATTCAAACTACGACGTATCATAGAAAAGAATGGGTCGCGGACAGGGAACTTCTCAGAACCACAAAGGGCGGTATGCTCCAAAACATGGGCAGTGCCGTGAGAATTCTCAGGGGTGGTGCGAAACGAAAGACAGAAAAGATTCTCAGGATCGTCGTTGCCAAGATGCAAAACACGAGCGCCAGTGTCATTATGCCGAAGCTCGGTAAGAAGACACTGCAATTCCACAACATCAACGACTTTCGTTACAACAAAACCATCGACGACATCGCCGACAGATAATAATTTCTTCCCAAGCATATGAACTCCTTATAAAATAATCACTGATGTTACACGCTAATAAAGTGAGAGTGGCGCGTAAGGTCAGTAATCATACTAACGTATACCAAAGACGAGAAATATACCATAATTTAGTTTGTGAATAAATTATTACGTGGTATAATATGAAAGCGTAAATAACCAGCCAAAGGCCCGCATCATGAAGAAAATCAGCGTCTTACCAAATATCATCACAGCAATAGGACTTTCGTTCGGGCTGTTTATCATTTTTAAGGTCACCGTCACGGACCCATACCGCGAAGATTTCTTCAGCGTCCTTGAAATTGTCTCAGGACTGCTTATCTTAGCGATAATCGCAGATTTCCTCGACGGCGCGATGGCACGCGTCCTTAAAGTTGAAAGCGAGTTCGGATGTATGTTCGACTCCCTAGCCGATGTCGTAAGCTTTGGCGTTGCACCAGCAGTGATAATCCTTAAAAGCCTACCGCTTAAACCCGATAGTGAGCTTCTCTTCATTGTCACAATAGGTACCCTTGTCTTCTCGACATGCGGAGTGTTGCGACTTGTACGCTTCAACGTGAGTATCCCCAAAGATAAAAAAAGCGTAGAATGGGATATATATACGAAAAGCTTCACAGGACTGCCTATCCCCGCCGCCGCCGCCGCCGCCGTGTCGATAAACCTTTTATTTCTGTCGTCAGAATTCATGGACCGCTTCTCCATGACAAAAGAAGTTCGCGCAGCGACGATGGTTATCATCATGATACTCCTCGGATACCTTATGGTAAGCCATTGGAAATTCCCAAGCCTTAAAACAATACGCTTCCGAATGAAATCCTTCCACCTAGTATTCTTTACCGTCATCCTTTCTCTAGTAATAATATACGGAGCAATACAGAGGTTCGCTTTGGTGTTCTTCATACTGTCATGGGGATATATCACTCTAGCAGCGACGCTATCGTTGATACGACTCTTCATAAACAAGAAGTCAAAAACACTAAAAGATTTCGACCCAGAACCACCAGAATGATGCTGCTACGCAGCATCATAGTTGGGAGTTCAGAGTTCGGAGTTCGGAGCTAGGAACCGAAACTTATTGATTATAGCTTATTTTATCGAACGTTTTAAACCATTTAACATTTTTGACATCTCTATCAAATATTCTTTACATTGTTTAAATGTGTTCTTTTTTATATAGTTTTGTTGTAAAGCAATTTGTAATACAGTCGTACATTCAAAAATAGAGCCTCTGGACATGTCAATAAAACGGCTAAAATCTTTTTTAGTTCGAGCTGACCCCTCAGCAATATTCAATGATATTGAAACCGCAGCTCTTCTCAATTGAGACGTCAAACCAAAAACCTCATTTTTGGGAAAAGATTTGGTTAATAAATAGATATGACTTACAAAATCAACAGCCTTCTTATAAACATCTAAATTCTCAAAATTAAAATCCATTATTTATCATCTTCATTAATTATAAATTTTTACCTCCGAACTCCGAACTCCGAACTCCGAACTAAAATGCGGCTTCGCCGCATTTTACGAGTACATCCTAAGAAGGCTGACGACACATCCCTGGACGAAGACTTCGTCGTGTTTTAATGTTATAGGGTGCGTGTCGGAATATATGGCTTCGAGGCGCGTGTAAAGACCTTCGGGGTAGCAACGTTTTATCACAGTCTCGTTGTTGTGGATGATGGCGAGGACGAGCTCACCAGGGTCGGGATTCTGCTTGGCTTCGACGATGATAAGGTCGCCATCGTTGATATGGTCGTTGATAAGCGAATCTCCACGAACCCTCAAAATATAACACTGCCCCAGAGACGAAACCATTACAGAAGGGACTGTTATAGAGCTTGTCTGCTCGAACATCTCTATAGGCTGTCCAGCAGTTACTGTTCCGATAAATGGAAGCTCGACGCTGGCATCACCACCAATACTGCCTTCTTCGACGAGAGCGATAGACCGAGAGCATCCCTTCTCAAGGGATAAAAACCCCTTACGTTCCAGGGCCTTGACGTGTTTGTATACGGACCCCACAGAAGAGAAACCAAACTGTTCCATTATTTCACGGTAGCTCGGCGAGTATGAGTTGCTGCCGATATACTCTTTTATGTAGTCGACGATCTCACGTTGACGCTTGGTTAATCCTTTCATGCTTTGTACCTCTATATAATAGTCTGTCGATGATGAGCGCCACATACCACATTATCATCGCCGCAGCGATGACGTCGGAGAAAAAATGCCCGCCTTGTGCTATGCGCGTAACACCCAACATACCACCAATAATACTCACTGCAACAATTCCCGCAAGATAAAGATAATGTTTTTTGTGTCTTTTACCCAAAAAACATAAAACGAAGAAATAAAAACCCATAGTAGAATGCCCCGAAGGGAAAGACTTCGTCGGCGATACCGCAAAGGTGAGATTCGGAGAATAATAAGGACGGAATTCATGGTCACCGCCAAACTCCACGACCTGTACAGGACGCGGACGCCCCCAGTGATCCTTAAAGATAACGTTGGCGATAAGCCCCGATCCGACAGCAAGGGCAAGCACCAAAAATACCATGTCTTTACGATATTTACGCAGGCTCTTTATCAGTATCGAAGCAAAAATACCTGCGAGGGCTGTTAAAGAAACAACCCACGCAGGATATAATCCATAATGATAGATGGCGTCGAAAAATCTGTTCCTTGCAAAAAAGCCGGTGTCGGCGTTATAGAAAAACCCCGATATCATAACGTCAAGACGCGGCGTGAAAGGCGTGATGGCAGCAAATAAAATAACCGGCAACAATAGCCATAGATATTTTTTCATCGTTTGTTATTCCTTAATCTTGTCATACGACATTCCAAGGGCATACCCGATGAACGACACCGCGACGGCAAGGATCTCCGTAGAAAAGCCTATAGGATATAACGAAAGCACCACAAAGGCTGAGAGCCCTGAAAATACTGCCATAAAGGCTGCGGTCTTACTGAGTCTGTCGGTGAAGAAGCAGAAAATCATAGGAGCAAAAAGGGCGCATACCGGCAAAGAATAACTCTGGATATATATCTTTAAAATGTCATCGAAAAATGCTCCCATACCTATGATGACGATACCGAGAATGAACGTAACAAGCTTCGAAAAGGTTAGCTTCGTCATGTTCTTAAGAAAAGGGAAATTGAAATCTTGGGCGATGAGAGAGCTCATAGCACATAACAAAGAGTCCGCAGTAGATATTATCGCCGCAAGGACAGCACAGCTGACAAAGGCTGTGACGATGTCGTTTGTCAGGAATGATATTGTCACCATCAAAACGCTTGAACCGTCAGGGATCACAATGTCAGCGTTCTTAGCTAGTATCCCTATTGTTATAGGTACTATAGAGAAGAGTAGCAGAAGAAGGCCGGCGCAGGCACTGGCCATGATAGCGGTTTTTTTAGACTTTGCCGAGAAAAAACGCTGTGCAAGATCTTGCTCTACCAAAGAAAAAAGCATAGGCATCAATAGCAAGCTAAGATAAGAAGAGGCTCCTCCTGAAGGAGTGCTTGCCCGCATAGCTTTAGTAGATAAAAGATATTCTGGGTTGGAGAAGAAAACATATGCTAAGACGCACGTAAAGACAGCAAGGATTACACCGACCTGTAAGGTGTCGGTCATTACTACGGCCTTAAGCCCTCCTATAACGGTATATGCTATAAGAGATAACCAAAAAATCGCTAAAATCCATTCGTTGTCGATCCCGATGCCAAGCATGAATTTTCGAGAAGCAACGACAAGGCCTATAAGAATTCCGCCGAGCGACATAACAGACAAAATAGAAGCTATTTTCCTTAGAAAAGTAGAACGATATTTTTTCTCAAGAAGCTCGGAAATAGTACATACGTTGAAACCTCGTAACTTCCCAGCAAAACCACAGGCCAAGACCCAAAAGCCAAGGCATATCCCTAGCGTATAAAAAATCCCATAAAGTCCAGAACTGTAAGATTCTTCGCAAGTTCCTAAGATAACACCGCCACCAAGCTGCGTGGCGATAAGCGTAAGCGATAAAGGCCAAAAGCCAAGCTTCCTGCCGGCAAGGAAATAGTCGTTGTTGTCTTTGATCCTCTTAGAGGCAATGAATCCTATTATAAGATATATAATGCCAAGAGCTAAAAATAACGATAAAAATACAAAAGTGTTCATAAAAAAAAGTACTCCGTTTTCAAATTAAAATAATTATATTACAAAAATTAGATAAAAGAAACAGAGCCTAGATGGAACGAAGAAGAAAATACGCACACGCGACCATTGCGGCCATAGATAATGCGAGTAAATGATGATCCCATGTTTTTTCTTCCTTAAGTAATTATGGTAAAGAGACATATTGATTCTCTTTACACAAATACAGTATATTAATAATAACAATAAAAAAGCAAACATTTTGTATGAAGCAGATTATTTTTTGATGAAATATGCTTGATATTGAATGCCGGCAGCAAGGACTTCGATTTTTTCTGGCTTTTCAGAGAAAAAAGCATCGCATGCTTTTTTTACACCAGGAAGGGAGTTAGGCTTTCCGTGGATATCGATGTCACAATAGTCGTCAATGACAGCAATAGCTCCAGAGGACATCTTCGGATATATGTTTTCTAGAGAGATAATGGTCGATTCATAGAAATCACCGTCAAGATGAGCAAAGGAAATATAGTCAGGAAGATCTTTTGGAAGAGTATCTTTAAACCACCCTTTGTGGATTGATGGTAGCTTAGTCGAAAAGTCTTTGAAATTCGTGCGTAGTGATTCTTCTGACGTCTGAAACCAGCCTTTACCAACCCTTTTATTGTCTTGGTATACAGAGCCCTTAATAGAGCCTGACGGCGGGAAGCTGTCCATAGAAGTTTTCTCCGGAAGGCCTTCAAAGGAATCATAGACATGTAGGCTCTTCACGGATTTGTGCTTGTCGAGAGTCTTTTGGAGTATTATTGCGGTAAGGCCACGGTAGCATCCCGTCTCGACAACATCGCCAGGGATATCTTGATAAAGGACGCGGGACAAAAGATGATAAAGGTTCAGGGATCCTTCCATGTTCATCATAGAACGATTTTTTTCGTGGATCTCTTTGATGAAATAATTGCTCATAGGTTTTGTCGCTCCTTGATTTTATAGTAACACTAATGATATAATTTATAACATCAATATTTAGTTACTATGTTGGCACTAAATAGCTTAGTATGGCAGGCAATTATACCACAAAAACTTTTGTTAAGGCGATTAAAATGAATTCTTTACCCAAATGTGACAGCTGCGGCTCCGAATACACTTATGAAGACGGCACTATGTATGTTTGCCCAGAATGCGCTCATGAATGGGAGAAAAATTCTGTAAAGGAAGAAAATCAGGAAGAGAGAATTGTTAAAGATGCACACGGGAACACCCTTAAAGATGGCGATAGCGTGACTGTTATTAAAGACCTTAAAGTTAGAGGGGCCTCTTCAGTGATTAAAGTAGGAACTAAAGTTAAAGATATCCGCCTGGTAGAAGAACAGAATGGACACGATATTGACTGCAATATCAAGGGAGTGGGTAATATAATGCTCAAGTCTAAGATCGTCAAGAAAAGCAGTTAATAACTGACGTTGTGCGCCACGATCAATTTATTGGCATGCTACAAAGGGTTGTCCTTCTGTCGTAAGCTTCCAGCATCGATGGATCTTTTTCTGATGAAAATCTATAGGTATTGTTTTTTCTGAGATGTCTTGTATATGGCATTGTGGAAAGAGCGTGGCGTCGAATTTAAATCTTCGGGAGTTTGTGCTGAAAAAAATCACGCCTCCTTTTTTGGGGAGTAGCTTTAAGGCGCTCTTTATAATAAAAGGATAGTCCTCTTGTATGTCAAACATTGTATCCATTTTTTTCGAGCGCGAAATTGTCGGAGGGTCAATGACAATAATATCATAATTGTTATGCGATCGTGCTTCTGCGCCTAAAAATTTCAGGCAGTCGGCACGTATAATTTCATTGTTTTTCTCGGGGATAGAATTAATAATGAAATTATCTATGCTCCAGTCAGTATAGGTGTTGGAGAGGTCGACGCTTTTAGTAAAGGCGGCGCCGGCAATGGCGGCATGGACGCTGAAAGAAGAAGTATAGGAAAACAAATTCAGCAGCCGTTTTCCGCGAGAAAGATCGGCGACAAGGCGTCGCGTCTCGCGATGGTCAAGGAAGAGCCCTGTATCTAGATAGTCTTTAAGGTTTACCTTGAATTTCACTCCATATTCAAAGACGGTGAAGAAATCTTTTTGATCGTCAATTTTCTCATACTGTTCTGTTTTCTTTCGCTTAACGCGCGAGCGCCAATAAATTATGTCAGGGTCAGCGCCAAAAAGGGAGCGTAGCACGCTGTTGATTTCTTCTTTCAACTCCGGAGCGGGGTCGTCATTTTCTCTGTCATAGGAGAAATATTGCACGGAAAAGCGTCCGTCATAAAAATCAATGGCAAGAGGGTATTCCTTGATATCGCGGTCATATATCCTGAAGCAGTTTGTCGATGTCCGTTTTGCCCATTTGCGTACGTGGCGGTAATTTTTTCTAACCCTGTTTTTAAAAGGAGAGCTTTTGTCGTCATCATCAGACGTCAAAGGAAGGGAAAAGAGTTCTGCGTTCATAGATATCCTCAAAAGGTTTAGGAAACAGCATTATTGGAGGTTTCCACCTCCAACGACAATTTGTTCAACGACAAACACCTGCAACAACTCCACCTTTTCACAATCGTTCCTAGTCAAACCAATAGGTTTGCCGTCGTCGCGATTGCAAAAATCTGAAGCAGATGAGGGGCTTTCTCATCTGAAACG
>JABHNK010000059.1 GCA_018694295.1 Waddliaceae bacterium | reverse complement strand
ATTGAGAAGCTTGCCGCCAACGCGGATCTTATCAATATCGCTGTCGACCATCGTCTGTGGCACGAGAGTCTTTACGCCATTGACAGAAACTTTGCCTTCGAAGATAATTTTCTCACTGCCACGACGCGAAGCGATGCCAGCGGCGGCAAGGACTTTACTGAGCCGTTGTTTTTTTGTGTTCATGTCTTTATACTTCCGGGAATAATATGGATAAAAGAAGGGGATCGTTAGGATGCCCTTGTAAAAGCTCTACAGCACGGTCTATGATCTTGAGATCTTGGTCGTATTCACGAACCAAACATTCTAAAATACGAGCTTCTGTACGTAAAAGTATTATTTCGATCCAGGATTCTGTAATACGCTGGCTTACCGTCCTGCCGCGAGTTGTCTGTGGCAAGGCTTGTAAAGATCCTTCGGATTCATAGTCGGAGAGGAATCCTGAATCGGAGTCGTAGCTAACGGCGCTTATATTGACTGTATCGTCATCAAAAGGAGCTATCAGTCCACTGCTATCGGGGCTGCTTGCAGAGATCGTGTTTCCTGTTAAAATCATAATAATTTACCTTTTTAAAAGCTTTTTTGTTAAATTAATACAAAGATGATAGCGTATAAGTATAAAAAAATCAACCATAAGTATTTTGTTGAGAGAGCGTAAGGTATAAGGAGCTTAAATATGACAAGACCAGTATGTATCATCGTCCGTGATGGATGGGGTGTCAGTGAAAACATCGAAGGCAATGCCATCGCTGCGGCGAATACCCCTAATATCGACGGATACAAAGAAAAATATCCGTGGACATTACTAGATTGCTCCGGCGAAGCAGTAGGACTTCCCAAAGGATATCAAGGATCTTCGGAAGTAGGGCATCTAAATATGGGCGCTGGCCGTATCGTCATCCAAGAACTCAAACGTATCGATGATGGTCTTTCTTCAGGCAAGCTTTTCGAGTCCGAAAGGTGGCAGAACCTCGTCGTAAAGTGGAAAGAAAGCGACAGCACCTTGCATCTTCTTGGCTTACTACAAGACGAAGGCGTCCACGCACACCAAGAACACCTCTTCAAGATAATGCATCGCGCGCGCAGCGAATTCCCCGAAGGGAATATTGTCATACACCCTTTCCTCGACGGCCGCGACACCCCGCCGCGAAGCACCCTGGAATATATCGCTACACTACAGAACGTCATGGATGATGTCGGTGGCTGTTCCATAGGAACCATCATGGGACGATATTATGCTATGGACAGGTCACGAAACTGGACGCTAACAGACCAAGCATACAACACCATCGTCTCGTGCGAAGGGCGCCAAGCCCCCGATGCCGTAACCGCTATCGAGAAGTCATACGCCGAAGACAAAACCCCTGACGGCGTCGATATGTTCGACGAATATATTCCCCCTTATATCATCGGCGAATATTCCGGCATATCCGATGGCGACTGCGTCTTCCATACCAACTATCGCCAAGATCGCGCTATACAGCTTACACAGGCGTTTGTCGACGACGGATACCCAGGAACCATCACCGCAAAACGCAAAGTCACATACCTAGGTTTCACAAAATATTATGACGAGTTTAACGAATACCTCCTCGAAGCTATCGATGCCGGCGGCGACATGGAAAACCTCCTAGGAGAAGTCATCGCCAAAGCAGGACTTCGGCAGCTGCGTATCGCCGAGACACAGAAATTCCGACACGTCACGAGCTTCTTCAACGGCAAAAAGACGGCGCCATACGACGGAGAAGAGCAGGTAGAAGTCCCTAGCAGGTTCGACCCCGCGACCTTCGCCAGCCACCCCGAGATGGAGGCGTATAACGTCACAGAGGCCCTAATAAAAAAACTCGAAAACAACCCGTATTCTCTAATCGTAGTAAACTACGCCAATGGCGATATGGTAGGGCATACCGGAGATTTCGACGCCGCAAAGAAGGCAATAGAAATCGTCGACGAATGCGTAGGAAAACTCGTTACGGCATTGCTGGAAATCGACGCCTATGTTATCATTACTGCCGACCACGGGAACTCCGAGCAGATGCTCGATGAAAAGGGCGGCACCAAGACAAGCCATACCCTAAACCCCGTAGAATGTATATACGTCGCTAACGACTCCCCGGAAAAAAAGCTTATACCTCATGGTAAGCTCGCCGATATAGCGCCAACAGCGTTGTCACTCCTAGGAATAGCGATACCAAAAGAAATGACGGCAGAAAACTTAATATTATAATTTACAATGACAAACTTTTGTTACCTAGACAACAGCACCACAACGAAGCCCTCAGGAGGAGCAGTTACGGCAATGATGCCGTTCCTCTCAGACAGATGGGGAACTCCTGCCGTCCCTCATGACGTAGGACAACGCCTTATACCACACATCGATAAAGCCTATAGCGCCATAAAAGCTTTCCTCGGCGATGAAGACACATACAACATATCATTCGTATCCTCAGGAGCAGAAGCAGTGACTACGGCGATAATCTCTGCAGTAGAAGCCAGCGACAGAAAACACATAATCGTCAGCGACGACGCCGAAGCACCACACGTAAAAGCAGCAGAACGGCTTGGAACAATGACACAAGCACCGCTAGGCGCTATAGCGCTGGCGATAACGGAAAATACCGCTCTTGTATCTTTGTCGTACGCCAACGGCATGACAGGAGTCATAAACAATATCGCCGAAATCGCAGAGAAATGCCGCGAAAAAGGAGCGCTTCTTCATGTCGACGTGTCGCACGTCGCGGGCAAGAGCTTCTTCGACATCGACGATATCGATATAATAACCTTCGCAGGAGACCTTATCCATTCCACGAAAAGTTCAGGAATAATCGCTATAAAGAAAGAAATCGCTCTCGTCCCTGCTATAGCAGGCGCCACCACCGACGTCGCAAACCTCGTAGCACTAGGATATGCCGCTAAAGAAGCCCTGGAAAATCGCGATGGGATGTCGATAGAAATAGCAAGATTTCGAGATATGTTTGAAGATAAAGCAACAAAAGCAATAAAAGATTCCAAAGTGCTATTCCACGAAGACGAACGCGTTCCACACTGCTCTTGTATAACATTCTCCGGCGTCCATAACGAAGCGCTACTATATAAGCTCAACAAAAAAAACGTATACGCCACCATCGGAGGTGGGAAGTTCCAGCAGCTGCATAGCGTCCTTACCAAAAAAGAAGTAGATAAAACAACAGCACGCTCGGCAATAAGCTTCTCAATGTCGAGATATACCACAGAAGAAGATATCGACTACGCCATCGAAACCCTCGTCGATGCTGTAGATAAACTACGAAAGATGTCGGAAGGTGTATTATGAAGACAAAACGACACTCATGGACACAATACAGTAGAAAACTTTCTGCAGCGATAGAGCGTCCACGATGTGTAGGGAAATTCTCCGCTGAAGATGTCGCCGAAGGCACACGACTCGTTATAGGGAAATCCGGAAACATCGAAGAAGGCTCAGCAGTAGCAATATATTGGATCGTCGATGAAAAAGATGGGATCATCATAGACGCTGCATTTCAAGCATATGGAAGCGCTGCACTTATCGGCGCAGTAGAAGGGGCATGCCGCCTATCAATAAGAAGTAGCTATGTCCGTGCCGGAAAAATTACAGCAGCCATCCTAGACAAAAGCCTCCGCGATAGCACGATGTCAGCATTCCCCGAAGAAGCAAAAAAACACGTCGACAGCGTGATAACAGCAATACAACACGCTTATGAGCAATGCAAAGATATCACCGTCGCCGAAGAACACGCAGCGCCAATCCTCGACCCTACAAAGAATGTCGTCGAAGGCGAAGGATATCCCGGATGGAAAGATCTCGACAAAAAAAGTAAGATCGCCGTCATCGAAAATGCCCTAGATGATACCGTCAGACCTTACGTAGAACTCGACGGCGGTGGCGTCGACGTCATAGACCTCATCGACAACACCCGCGTAATAATAAAATATAGCGGAGCATGCGCAGGATGTATGCACGCCGGAGGTGCAACACTTTCATATATACAACAAGCCCTCCGCGCTAAAGTCTCCGCCGATATCATCGTCGTCCCACAACTCATTGATCAGTGATCAGTGACCAGTGATCAGTGAACAGTTCGGAGTCTTTTCATTGATAATTGTTAATTGGTCATTGAATTATCGCGATTCCTGAAGATGTTCCGAGGCGTGTAGCGCCGGCTTCTACCATGGCGAGAGCGGTTTTTTCGTCTTTTATCCCGCCAGAAGCTTTTACGCCGATGTCATCAGAAACGGCTCCGTGCATGACCTTTACTGCTTCGACGGTAGCACCTCCGCCATTGAAACCCGTCGAGGTCTTGACAAAACGCGCTCCTGCACCCTCTGCAGCATGACACGCCGCGATAATCTGTTCTTCGGAAAGAAGACACGTCTCAATGATGACTTTGACACAACGTCCGTCGGCAGCGCTGACGACGCCTTTTATGTCGTCTTCGACGTAATCCCAGCGCCTTTCAAGGGCAGCGCCGATGTTCATCACCATATCGATCTCTTCGGCACCATTGCCGATAGCATCGCGGGCCTCAAAAGCCTTGACAGCAGACGTCGAAGCTCCTAAAGGAAAGCCTACCGCAGCACCAACTTTGACGTCAGAATCTTTAAGAAGATCTTTCGCAACAGAAACCCAGCAAGGATTGACACATACCGAATAAAAATGGTGCTCACGAGCTTCGCTGCAAAGCTTTTTGATGTCATAGAGAATAGCATTGGGTTTTAGTAGCGTATGGTCGATAAAATTTGCAATGTTTTCTTTCATAAACTAACCTTATTCTTGTTAGGAATTTTTAACCACCACTTTTATAACGTTTAGTTACAGTTTACCGATCAGAAAGGGGGTCTGGGGGAATTTTCCCCCAGCCTGTCCTATTTCCTCTCTGTGTTCTCCGTGTCTCTGTGGTAAAAAATCCTATTCCGAATTCCTGCTCCGAACTCCGAAGTATCAACATGATATTTCTCCAGAATAAAGGTCTTTGATAGTGCCGTCGTCGAGAAGGATCGCTATGCTGCCGTCAGGGTTTAAATCCTTCAACGTACCATTCCATACAGCGACGCTGTCTTCTATACGTATAGGTTCTTCGACGAAAGCAAGGTTGTCTTTAAGATACAAATAAAATGGTGACAAGCCCTGCTCTAAGAAAAGTTCAAGGTTTTCGCAGAAACGCTCCTCGAGAGAAGATATTATTTCTTTGACATCCCAAGATTTCCCAGTAACGACCTTAAGGGACGTCGCAGGCTTGTCGATAGCATCGAGAGCATCGCGTTCCATGTTAATATTAATACCGACACCCAAGATAACCTCAGTATAGCTAGGGTATCGCGACGTCTCACAGAGGAAGCCAGAGACTTTCTTGCCTTCAATTAAAATATCATTAGGCCATTTGATCTTGACGTCAACGCCGCTCTCTTCCAACAGCGACATCACGGAAAAAGAAAGCACCTGCGGAACATTGATAAGATCGGGATGCTCGGCGTCGATACGAAAAAAGAAGGTGGCATATATGTTGACGCCAGGAGGGGATACCCACTTGCGCTTGAAGCGTCCATAACCGCCAGTCTGCGTAGAAGCAGTGATGACAGACATCTTGTTCTTATCAAGCTCGGAAGCATGCTCTTTGGCCCAGGAATTCGTTGATCCTATAGTATCGAAATGATAACGGTCGACTTCCATATTTTCTCCTGTAGTAAGAATTAACAACATATTATAATAAGAGCATAACAGAAAAAAAGGTATAATTTTTTATGAAGACATTTTGGGGCGATTATAATTCCTGGGAAGAAGCAGAGAAAGCGTGGGATGCCGGAGCAGAAAAAGCTGCCATATCTTCACCGCTGTCAACGATAAAACCAGCGACCTCACGCGTTGGAATAGCCTCCGCCACAGCAAAAAACCTTAAAAGTAAAACTTTATGGTATATGCTCTCGCACGACGCCGATGGAATACTAAGAAAAAACCTTCTAAAACATCCATTACGACATTCATGGCAGTTCATAAAATCCCTCTTCAGAAAAAAAGCCTTCGAAAGAAAAGACAACTTTTTCTTGTATAACATCAAAGACCTCGAAGAATTCGAGAAACTCCTCGACGCCGATGACACCATCCTCCTTTTGGGCTTTTCATATTGTCAGAAACCATTAGAATGTCCGGCAGGAAGGTTCAACGACAAATGCTTTCACGACCCCGAAAACCCCAAATGCCGACAATGCTTCATAGGAAAGGCATATAACGCCCTACCAGAAGATAACGTAACACCACTAGTGATAACGACAGCACACTACATAGGAAACAAAGTCTTCGAACTCATAGAAAACAACCCCGATAAAAAAGTCGTCTTCATAATGACGTCATGCGAACTCGCCCTCACAATGTTCGGCGACTGGGGGAATATGGTCGGTATCAAAGGCGTAGGAATAAAAATCTTCGGAAATATATGCAACACCTTCAAAGCCTTCGAACTCGCAGAAAATGGAGTAAAACCAATGCCTACCACAATAAACGCCTCCGCAGAAAAACAAATAATGTCCTGGATACAGTTAAGGGCTTCGCGCCCTTAACAATCCCCGCCAAAGGGAAATATCCCTTTGGAAACCCGCGTCAAAGCAAAAGCTACAGGCGAAACGCCTGTGGCTTTTGCTTTGCCTTTGATCTCATCGCTATCGTTATAACCCGCGATTATTACCAAATCCATGGTCAACCATCTACAGCTGAAGGCAACCTTTTATATGTTTTTCCTCGGCCATGTCTCAAGACATGCCCTTGTCAAAATATATAAAATTTTACCTCCATCTGTAGCGTTTAACCAAAGATTTGGCAGCAATCACGGGTTTGATGGCGCTGAGATAGAACGTGTGAATATATATCTGTCACATTTCCTAATATCCCGGCGAGGAGAGGATTTTTGCGGATTAGCAAAAATCGCCGATGGCGGGATTCGCTTGCGAATTGCACCAGTCATAAAGCGCAGGTATTTTTGGCGTAAGCCGAAAATGAGCCCTCCTTAGAGGGCTAAGCGCTTTTTCAGCTGGTGCAATTCTTAGTAACGAGGCGACGGACGACGAGATTGTGGCGACACAGGAGTAAAACAGGAGTCCAGAGGAAACTTCGTTTCCTTTGGCGGGAGAGGTTTGGAGAGGGCAGGGTCCCTCTCCAAGAGATAAAAAAATCTTTGGTTTTTAGTGGGCAGTGGTTATAGTGAGGAGATAAGGAAAAGGTGCTATTATGACGATGGACCTAAGGCAAGATCTTAAGCAGACACAGCAGCTGATGATGCTTCCGCAGATGCAGCAGGCTTTGGCGTTGTTACAGATGCCTGTCATGGAGTTGTCGGCGATGATAGACACGGAGTTAGAGCAGAATCCTGTCTTAGAATACGAAGAAAATTATGGCCCTGACGACGAAGAAGAGGCTGTCGACGAGCAAGAAGACCGCGAGCTTGATATCTTGGAACAGCTTGCCGCCGATGACAGGACGGCTTTCGAAGAATACGAGAACTGCCACAGAGCAATGACTTCCGACGACGCCGAGCGTACTGCTTTCATGGAAAGCCTGATACAAGAGACGCCTTCGCTTTATGAACACCTTATGGAACAGGCAGCACAGACCTTCGACGACGAAGAAGACCGCGCCATAGCACAGGTCGTCATCGGTAATCTCAATGACTATGGTTTCCTTGAGATGCCGACGGAAAACATCTCGGCGATATACGACATCGAAAAAACAAAACTTCACGATATCATCGCAGCGATACAGGATTTCGAGCCGCAGGGCGTCGGCGCAAAAGACTTAAAAGAGTCTCTGCTGATACAGCTGCGTTGCCAAGACAAAGAAAATACGACGGCATACGACATCGTAGAGAACCATTACGACGATATGCTACACAACAGGGTCCCCGTTATACAGAAAAACCTTCATCATTCCGCCGAAGAGATATACAATGCTATCCACGAAGATATCGCCGCACTCGATATACATCCAGGGCTTGTCTTCTCAAAGAAAA
Organism: Waddliaceae bacterium; assembly: GCA_018694295.1. NCBI lineage: Bacteria > Pseudomonadati > Chlamydiota > Chlamydiia > Parachlamydiales > Waddliaceae > Waddliaceae bacterium. Next base: position 8,315 of record JABHNK010000059.1, on the reverse strand, counting down.
CAGTACCTTTCGTAACACCAGACGTAACGATACAACAAAAAGGGAATGATTTGCACGTCGTCGTCAACGACGACGATATCCCAGAGATAACAATAAATACGACATACCTCGCAATGCTCCGCGATAAGACTACGCCAGAAGAAACAAAGACATACCTAAACGGTAAGGTCACCGCTGGGAGATGGCTCGTCCGTGCTATAGGACAGCGTAACAAAACACTGTTCAGCATCGTTACCGTCCTGGCAAAGAAACAGAAAGAGTTCTTCACAGAACCGACAGGGAAACTACAGCCCCTTATAATGAAAACCGTCGCCGAAGAGGTCGACGTCAATGAGTCGACAATAGCTCGCGCCGTAGCAAACAAATACGTCGACAGCCCACGAGGTATAATACCACTGCGCTCTTTCTTCACGACAGCATACGCCACAACACAAGGCGAAGAAATTTCGGCAAAGACAGTGAAAGCTATGGTGAAGAAAATCGTCGAAAGAGAGAATAAGAAAAAACCACTGTCAGACCAAAAGATCTCCGAAACAATAAAAGACGAAGGCGTAGAATGCGCTCGCCGTACCGTAGCAAAATACCGCTACGAACTCTCCATCGCCAGCGCTTCACAACGCAAAAACTATTGTTAAGGGTTAAGGGTGCTCCGCGCCTTATATAGCGTATAGTTATAGCGTATAGCGTAGAGCATAAAAGAAGCCTAAAAATGAGCACCATAAAAAAACAATCTTTACGATCTTTACAACAAATTCCCGGTGTCGGACCCTCTATCGCCGCCGACCTTTTCGATATTGGCATAAAGAGTACCGAAGACCTAAAAAAAACCTTGCCAGAAGAGCTATACGAGAGCCTTCAGATTTTACGAGGATGCCACGTAGATCGATGTGTCCTATACGTGTTTCGCTGCGCAGTATATTACGCCTCAGAAACAAAACACGAGCCACGCCTGCTAAAATGGTGGAACTGGAAAGATTAATGTATTAAACATCATTTTTTAAGCTTTGGCAGCGCCTATGCCCGGATAAGATCGAGAGCAGCTTCCTGATTATGGCTTTCCATTTGAGCCAGCTCTAATTGAATTGCTGAGCTTATATGGTCTAATTCTTCTGTTGTAGCCTTTCTTACTGAAAATGTTCTGTTGCCACAAAGGATATGATCTAAATTGAACCAAACAGGAAGCGTTTTGCTGTTTGGATTGACGATACGATATACACCATGATGACAGCCTTCTTTTTGTGTCGATACAGTACGTCGGGGCGTTATGTATGCAAATGCTAATTTTGATATCCTATATGTATCTTTTAAATAGATGTTGGCGACACGGAAACGTTTTGTTTCTTTCTGTGTTGCGCCTTCCGGCGCTCTCACGACTTTCTTCGTAATTTTGTAGGCAACAACTTGTCCTGCAAGTTGGTAAAAATCTTCGTATGATCTAATCTTAGTAAGTTTTGTCATTGTATTTTCCTTTATAAAGTTATTGTTTTTAATGGGACAGAGGCACGACATAGAACATGATGGCATAGTAGTGAAAGACACTGCCAGCAAGGACGAATAGATGCCAGACGGCATGGCTGAAAGGGAGCTTTTCCCACAGATAAAAGATGACGCCAAGACTGTATGCCAGGCCTCCCGCTATAAGATAAGCGAGCCCAGAAGGAGCGAGATTCCGTACGAGAGGCACCACAGCGATGACGACTATCCAGCCCATAGCGAGGTATAGCAATGTCGAAAGCAGGTCGAAGCGTCCCGTGAAGAAAATTTTTATAATGGTCCCTGTCAAGGCTATTCCCCATACGACACCGAAGAGGCTCCATCCCCAAGGTCCGCGTAGCGTCACCAAAGCAAAAGGTGTATACGACCCTGCAATTAGAAGGTATATGCTGATATGGTCCATGATATGGAAGAAGCGCTTGCGTCGCGGCGAGCGGCTATGATGGTAACATGTCGAAGAGGCATATAAAATCACCAGCGTAGTAGCGTATATGCTGCAGCTGACGATATGCATCGCCGTGCCATACAAAGACGCTATAGTTATCAACAACGGCAGGCCAATAACACTCAAAATAAGGCCAAAGCCATGCGTTAAGCTGTTGAAAAGCTCTTCAACAAGGCTTTGTCCATAAAGGGAAGATGTTTTTTGTGGAGGCATATCAGCACCTAAATTTATTGGTTACACTATATTTTCAACGGCTCCGAAGTCAGGGTCTGTCGGCACCTCAGAGGTCTCAGGATGAGGCGGAACGGCGTTATTGTAGACAAGGTCATAGGCGACGCGGTCTAGAAATAATTCGAGAGTGTATTGTGCAATAGTTATTCTATCGCATAAAGCTTGAATCTTTCCATCTGTGATAACGGCGCTTTCTTTTGCTCTGTAATGACGAATGCATGTTTCTAAACGTTCTTTTTGTTTTTTTAACAGGCCTGCATGTTTTTTGAAATGATTAAGAAAAAAAAGCGGTAAAAGAAATAATGCGCCTGCTATAAAAGCGATTTTTACGGGTTTTTTAGGCCTGTTATCTTCTAATAAGACGTAGAAGGCAAAAAATGTTATTAAAGCTCCCACAAACCCGTAAGCGATGCTGTATATTGTTCTGGTCTCATAAAATTTTAATCTTTCTGTTGTTCCTAGTAGCCTTTGTTGGTTTGCGTTTGTAGGCGTTAGGTTTTTAATCATAAGGTCAGTAAGCGTTCTTCTTTCCGTACCGTCGTCGTCTGTCGATATTGCAACAACATCTGGATCATCTATTCTCAAAGCATGAACAATATTTATGTCTCCCAAGTCTCTACTTACAGGGCCGGTCATATTTCCTCCTTATTCTGTAGATAATTAACATTAATCATCTTCCAGCGCAGAGATCTTTGATCGCGAGAGTATGTAGTAGCTTCATCAGGAGAGTTCTTTGCGAAAGCTGCAATCTCGTCGTCGGTGAGGCGGTATGCTACGGCCAGAGCTTTTGTTGGGTCTGTAATGATTTTTTTTAGGGTGGCGACACATCTTTTTAGGCGCCGACGAAGGAAAAACAGACGCCCTATTGCTGAGGCGATCATTGTTATCGGCAGTAGCTTCGCCCACATCATCGTCTCGTAGGTGGCGAAGTTCCCCGTAGCGAGGAGGTATATGTCTATTCCTAGGATGGCGAATATTACGGCGAAGAAGAGTATTATCGACCATAATGACGACGCTATAGGCCCTAAAAAGCGGCGTAACAACGAGGAGCTCGTCATATATGCGAAAATTTCTTCGTAGGAGCTACCGGAGAAAGCCGACCTTCCAAGGTGTACGGCTTCGTGGGCGAGGATCTCATCGCGATGGTATATTCCAAGGAAACGCTCGGAGTGCTGGAAAGCTTTGCGTAGCTGTATAAATGATGTCGTTATGCCTTCTTCGTCGGTAGCTATCCACGTCGTAGCGCCATGCCACGGAGCGAGGCTTTCGTTGCTATAGAATCCCGACATCCACGAAGGGGAGTGGTCGAACAGCGACTGTGTCGTTTCGAAGGCTTTTTTATAGTGTGAAGAGGGGATGGCTTCGTCGTCGAACGTGGAAGCCTCGGTGCTACGAGCAACGCGGGCGAGGAATACGGCAGTATCTTCCTCGGGGCCGGGGATGAATCCGTTGTGGTTTAAAGATATAAGTTCTTTGTCTGTTAGCTGCGTTTTCATATCGAAAATTCTGTATATTAGAATGTTATGTTGCAAATAATAAACGAATAGGTATTTAATAGTAAGATATCTTTTTTTGCCCTTGATAAAGGAATAAGAGTATGGCACTCTATTTGTACCAATAATTTGAGAAAATAATATTACATAGGTGAAAAGTACGTTATGGAAGAAAATTATGACAAGCTTACTGAAAGCCAGATAAACACCCTAAAGAAACACGTCTCTAACACTTCGAGCAATGTCTTCGCTCTGTATAACCTCCCTGAGGTTATAAAAGGAGCGCTGTTTTCGCGGTATTCACGGTCGAGCTTAGGACTTCGCACTCTACTCATCAAAGAATTTATCGACAACGAAGAGGTCGGCTTCGATGATGTTACCAGTGGTGGCGGTGATACCTTCTCGGCGATAAAGAAGGCGCAAAATTTCTACGACAGGGTCCTCGATGGATATGGTGACGATTCCGTTGGAGAACTCGGCAGTGCACATCTCGCCGTCGAAAGCGTTTCGATGATAGCCACCAAAGCTATAGAAGAAAGCCGTATCGGAGGGTCTCCACTAGAAAAGTCTACAAGGTATATATACTTCGACCAGAAAGTCCGCGGAGAATATCTTTTCTACCGCGAGCCCGTCATTATGACGTCGGCATATCGCGACGTATATATAGAGGCGTGCAATAAGCTCTTCGCAACATATAGCGACCTGGTACCACGCCTTACAGCGCTTATGCAAGAACGCCATCCTCGTGATCCCGAAACCTCGACAGCAGCGTATACGTCGTCGTTGCGGGCGAAGGTCCTCGACGCCCTTCGTGGCTTGCTACCGGCATCGACGCTGACGAATATGGGGATCCATGGCAATGGACGTTTCTTCGAAGGCATCATCCACAAGCTTCAAAGCCATAATCTTGCTGAATTAAAAGATATTGGAGGCAAAGCCTTCGAAGAGCTTCATAAAGTCGTTCCTTCTTTTGTTCGGCGTGCTGAGATAACACATAAACATCACAAGGCGTATGCAGAATTTTTCGAGACGATGTCAGAAGAGCTTTCTCTTGTGACGTCGCGGTATGTCGACTTCGCCAAAGAAAAGGTGTCATCGAGCGTGAGCCTCGTCGACTACGACGGCGATGCCGTCGTCAAGGTAGCCGCAGCGCTGCTATACGAGCATTCCGACAAAGGCCTTTTCGAGCTAGAAGAACATTGTCGAAAGCTCTCCGAAGAAGATATCGCTGGGATCCTCGACGCTGCATGTAACGCCAGAAATAACAGAAGACACAAATCTCCGCGTGCTCTGGAACGCGCTGCGTTCACCTTCGAGATCGTCGCAGACTTCGGAGTATATCGCGACCTGCAACGACATAGGATGCTTACACAAGAACGACAGGCGCTAACATGCGACTATGGGTATTATATCCCTAACGAGATCCTCGGAACTGACATGGAGAGCGATTACCGTGCTGCTATGGATAAAGCGTGCGAAGTTTATAACGCCATCGCCGTAGAACTTCCCGAAGAGGCACAGTATGTCGTGCCAATGGCATATAACATAAGATGGTATTTCCATGTGAACCTCCGCGCCTTACAGTGGCTCTGTGAGCTGCGCTCTTCGCCGGCAGGACACCCCACATACCGCTATATTGCACAACGTCTTGCTAAAGACGTCAGCAGTGCAGTACCAGAGTTCGAGAGGTTCCTGAAATTCGTCGACTACGAAGGGTATGAGCTAGGAAGGCTCGACCAGGAACAGCGCATCGAAGAAAAAAAAGCACAACACGAGAGATAATACCAATGAAAGAGATAATACTATGAATAGGTTGATAGGAGGAATACTACTTATTGCCGGTAACTGCATAGGAGCAGGGATGCTTGCATTGCCGATACTCACAGGAGCAGCAGGGTATGCCCCTTCGTTGACGATGTTCCTCGTCATCTGGGCTTTCATGACGTATACAGCACTGCTCCTCGCAGAAGTTAATCTGTGGTATGGCAAAGATGTAAGCATAATATCTATGGCAGAACGTACCCTAGGACGCTATGGCAAAGGCATAGCATGGGCGGTATATCTTTTTCTTTTCTATTCTCTTACCGTAGCATACGTAGCACTTAGCGGGGAAATCTTCACTGGCTTCATCGCCGATATAACAGGAATTCCCGTACCACACTGGGCTGTAAGCCTGTTCTTCGTAGTATTGTTCGGCGTCATAATATATCGCGGCACCAAAACCGTCGACGTTTTCAACAGAACACTGATGTTCGGACTCGTCATTGCATACGCCGCACTCGTCGTCTTCGGGATGCCACACGTCGATGGGAAGATGCTGTCGCACGCTTCGTGGGGGGTCGCCCCCTGGATAGTTCCTGTGATAATAACGTCGTTCGGATTCCACAACATCATACCGACCCTTACGACATACCTCCGCGGCGATGTCCATAAGCTCCGCACCGTCATCATAGTAGGTAGTATTATACCACTGTTCGTATACCTTATATGGGAGAGCATCATCCTCGGCATCATCCCCGTCGAAGGTCTCGTCGCAGCGCTTCGCGAAGGGCATTCTACGGCATATGTTGTTAAAGGTGTCGTCGGAGGAATGTATTTCACATTGGCAGCACAGACACTCGCCTTCTTCGCTATCGTAACATCTCTGCTAGGAGTGGGGATAAGCTTCGTAGACTTCCTCGCCGATGGACTTAAAATAAAGAAAGACCGCAAAGGAAAGGTCGCACTATGCTTTATGGTTTTGGCCCTGCCATACTTCCTGGCAATATCATACCCCGCAGTATTCTTCACGGCGTTGACATACGCAGGAGGATACGGTGCAGTAATACTGTTCGGCATCTTGCCGGCGGCGATGGTATGGTCTGGAAGGAAAAAAGGCCTGTCGCTGAAAAAACCTCTACCTGGAGGAAAGAAGGCTCTAATCGCCGTCATAGCTTTTGCCGTGACAGTGATAGCTTTCCAGACGGCACAAGAATGTGGTAAATCACCAATAGCACGCATTACTAACACCTCATCGAAAAAACCTGACAGTCTGTCACATAATCTTTGCCCTCCCAGCCCCTCACCTTGTCGCATTGGACAATGCTCTCGGGGCAGTGAGAACAAATCTCATGCGACATACCGCCTGTCTTTTCCGAGAATTTGTGAGAAATGCGTGCCGTCAGCAAAAAAAGAAACACCTGTTGGCGATGATGAAGCCACAATAGAAAACACATGAAATAGGTAAAAACAATGAATACTATGAAACACCATAAACTTATCGGCGCGATTCTCCTCGTCACTGGGACGACGGTAGGAGCCGGAATGCTTGCACTTCCTGTATCTTCTGGGATGTCAGGATTTTTTCCTTCGCTCATAATTTTTGTGGCGATATGGGCTTTGATGCTCTATACGGCGTTTCTTATGCTCGAAGCAACGATGTGGATGGGTAAGGACAAAAACCTTATCTCTATGGCACAGCAAACACTGGGACTTCCAGGGAAAATTCTCGCATGGGGAGCGTATCTCTTCCTTCTATACCTACTAAACATAGCATATATCAGCGGTGGCTCCAAGATGCTCACCGACGCAATAAAAATTTTTTCAGGGATAAGCATCCCAGAATGGGCAGGAGCACTGCCATTCCTATTAATATTCGGCTCTTTCGTCTATGCCGGAACAAAAGCCATCGACTACCTCAACCGTATCTTTATGATGGGGCTTTTCTTCACATATGGATTGATAATATTGTTCGTTACACCACATATCGATAAGACGATGCTTTACGAACACAACTACACTAGCCTACCGCTTGCTATATCGGTGATAGTAACAGCTTTCGGCTTCCATATAATAATACCTACGCTGGTGACATACCTCGACCGCGACGTAAAGAAAATACGTACCGCGATATTCATCGGAAGCGTTATGCCGCTATTGGCGTATATTTTCTGGCAGTTTATGATGCTCGGCGTAGTTCCTATAGAAGGGGAGACGGGCATCATCGCAGCATGGAAAGCCGGCGACAGCATAATACGTCCACTACAGGCAATAATAGCAAATCCATGGGTGTCGCTGACGTCGAGCTTCTTGGCGTTCTTCGTCATCGTAACGTCGTTCCTAGGCGTGGCGATAAGCCTCGTAGACTTCCTCTCAGATGGCTTGCGCGTAAAAAAGACGCCTTCAGGAAAAATTATACTTCTCGCCGCGGCGTTTATACCTTCGCTACTAGTGGTGTTAACATACCCTCGCGCATTCTTAAGCGCACTGGGATATGCAGGAGCTTTCGGCGTAGTAATCCTTCTATGCCTATTGCCTGCGGCAATGGTATGGTCAGGACGATACCGTATGAACCTCGGCGCAGAAAATAGGACGCCAGGAGGGCGCATAGCACTAGTGATAGTTATAGTGATATCTTTTGCGATAATGGCTTTCGAAATAGCACAGAAAGCCGGATGGCTGACGATATTGTAAAAAATATCAAAAACTGTTTTTTGATACGCTACGACAAAAGCGCCTCGTCCGTAAGGGTAAGGCGCTTTTTATATACTGATGTTACGCGATGCCGATTTTTCACCACAGAGCCACAGAGCACACAGAGAGCGCCCACTGCGCAGAGCGCGCGCAGCGGACGCACAGCTGTCGACATTGTCGTTGATTGTACTTCCTTTCTT